>JBCCWS010000035.1 GCA_039193195.1 Pseudomonadota bacterium | reverse complement strand
CGTCGACCATTGGAAGGCCTTCTTTGTGTCCGAAAGTGCTGTGTCGTAACACCTTTCTAACACATCGAGGCCTTCTTCTCTTTTGGCTCATGAATAATCCAGGCTAGTGTCCTGAGTTGGAAGTTCGTTGATGAATTCGCACGCGAGTTTTTGTCCCTGGGCGCGGCGCGAGGACGAGCGTGGCAGGTCCCACGGGAGGAGGAGCAACGTGTTCAGGGGCGAAAAGGTGCCGCGAAGTCATCAACGAACTTCTAACTCAGGACCCTAGCTAGTGTGGGCCGTTTAGCAAATAAGGTGACGCTCAGCGAGTAGAACTGGCGCCACGGCAAGGCGGATATGGCTGTCGTCCACCTGCCGATGACATGGACCTCGCTTCTCGGCCTCCTGCACTTACGCTGGCGCCGCCCTCGCCGGCGAGTCGTGCTAGCACAACACGCCTATTGCGCGGGCTATGAGCGCCATAAGGTTCGCGACCAACTTCGCTTTTGCACCATGCTGAGGATCGCCTACGGAATCGCCCACCGGGTGGTGGCCGTGAGCCCGTCACAAAACGCGTGGATGCTCGATGCTCGCCTGGCGAGCGAACGTAAGCTTGCGCTGATCCCGCCCTATCAGGAGCATCCGGTCTTGCGACGCCTACCACCCCCAGCCATCGTCTCGCCGCTTCGCATCGGGGCCCTTGGCCGCCTGCGCAAGCGCAACGGTTTCGATCAGCTACTCCAGGCGGTTCGCTCGCTGCCGGCCGAGCACCTCGAACTCATCATCGGAGGAGACGGACCGGAAGCTTCGGCGCTTCGCCAGCAAGCGAAAGGCCTGCCGCACGTGCACTTCACCGGACCGGTAGAGGACGCGTGCGCTTTCCTCAGCACCGTCGATGTGCTGGTCGTGCCCTTGCGCTACGAGGCCCTTCGGGTTCGTGGCAGCCGCGGCCCGGGCAGCGTGGCGCCCGGTGCTCGTGGCGAATACGGACGGTCTTCCGGAACAGGTATCGCCGGGCACCGGTTGGGTAGTCGACGACGACAGCGTCAGCGCACTCATCAGGGCGCTGCGCCGCCTGCCTCGTGCCGCGACCATCGGACAGATGGGCGCTGAAGCCCGGCGCAGCGCAGAAGCGCCCTCCCGAGACTCGACACAACGCTGGTCGGCACTGCTGTGCTCCCTAGCGCCGCCCGCTCGGCCCCGTTAGCGCAAACACTGACCGCCCTCACCGCCTACTCTCACGCGAGGCATCTACCGTTCGATGCAATTCCGCTCGCCAACGGGGCGGAAATCTCAGACACTCCGACTCGATGGTGTGCGCCGCCTGGCGTGCGATGCGGTCTCAATTGCCGGGAGCCCTCGTGAAGATCATCCACAAGCGCACGAACACCCTGATCGCCGAAGGCAAGCGCGGGTGGGCCATCACGCCCTTCGAAGGCAACTTCTACATCTCCCGCGCAGCCCTACGCACAGGCAGATTCAAGATCAACTTCATGCCTGGCTTCTGCGTGTACAAGCTGCTGTTCGTCTGGCTCGACTTTCACGCACAGGACGGCGAGAACGACAAGAATCTGGGCTGGCTATACTGGCTTGCAAACCCTCTAATGCCCTTTATCTGGTTCCGCGTCGCGGTCCCCGCAAACCACCCAGAGATTCTGATTGAGCCCTAGCCCGCGACGCGCCAAGCCTACTATATTCATTAGTCTGGAACATCCCCAGTGGTGGGCACGACGGCGGCGACCAAATCCGCGAGAGACGCCAAGGCCGCCTCCTGCACCGCAGTAGACGCGATCGGCTCGCCAGTCGTCGATGAGGGCAAGGCGCGCGTCGCCGTAGCCGACGCTGCGACGGCCGCCGTGTAACCCAGGGAAAACGCCCCGCGCGCCGTGGAGTTCACGCACATGTGCGTCATGAAGCCCACGAGGATCAGGTTCTTGATGCCCTGGCGCGTGAGTAGGTCGTGCAGTTCCGTCTCGACGAAGGAGTTGGGGTAGTTCTTTGTGATCACCGGTTCGCCATCGCGGGGCGCGAGCGTGTCGACGATCTGCCCGATACGGTCGTTCACATCGTAGGGGCTGCCCGGACCGGCGTCGTGGCGAACGTGGAACACCGGTCGCCCCGCGTCGCGAAACCGCTCGAGTAGCTTGTGGCACTCGTCGATCGCCGGATCGACGTGATCCAGCTTCATGACGCCTTCGCGATAGGTATTCTGCGCATCGATAATCACCAGCGCAGAATCGCTGATCGGTGGCGCCTTATCCTCGAGGCCGACAATGTGACGAATAGTCTTTAGCTCGCTCATGGACTGTGCTCCGAAGCCGCGAAGAGAGGGTTGGCGTTGCAAGTGCAACTTGCTGACGAGGGCGGAGAATACCAGCTTCCGCGCCCCGTCCGCCGCCTTCGGCAACAGGCACGGACGATTCAACGAAGGGTCGATTTTCGACAACTGCCCGTAGTCCCTCCACGCCTGGCGTGCCCCTGCCCAGCAAAACCACGGTCAGCGCGTTACACTTCGACGCCTATGGATAGAGCAGCTATCGAGGACTTCTTCGGCCGCACCGCACGCTTCACGAAGCTGCGCATCCGCACGGCCGACTCCGGTTTCTACAAGGGATACAGCATCCCGATCGCGGTGATCAGCAAGACAATCATGTCGCTGTTGGTGATCTGGGCCCTGGCATTCCCCCTCAACGCCAACAATGCCCTCGGCCTGGTCAATGCTGCGCTACTGCAGTATTTCAACGCGTTCTATGTGGCGGTGGCCGGGGGTTTTTTGTTGTTTCTCCTCGTGCTTGCGTTCCTGCCGAGCACAGGTCGGCGCAAGCTCGGGCGTCCAGAGGACACACCTGAATTCTCGAATATCTCGTGGTTCTCGATGATGTTTGGCGCTGGACTGGGCGTAGGGCTGATGGTGTACGCCACGGCAGAGCCACTCGGTCTATGGGGTGCGAATCCGGTGCTGTTAGCCACGGATGTTGAACCTAATACGCAGGAAGCTGTGCGTTCGGCGATGCGGTACACCTTTCTTCACTACGGTTTCAACGCCTGGGCGATCTACGTGGTGAGCGGCTTGTGCCTAGCCTACTACGCATACACGCGCGGCATGCCGCTAACGGTTCGCTCCGCGCTGACACCCATCTTGGGCAAGGCAGCGAACGGTGCGATCGGTCACGTGGTCGACATACTCGGGGTCGTGGCCACGATCCTCGGGGTTTCGGTGACCATCGGCTTTGGCGTCAGCCAGCTCGTCGAAGGCATCTATTCCGTTACGGACATGGCATGGTTGGTACAAGGCAGCGCCGGCGAGCAAGAAGGGCCGCCCCGCCCCAGCACCGTGGGTTTGATCAGCGCCCTGCTCTTGATCATGACCCTATCTGTGTTGTCCGCCGTGTCCGGTGTAGGCCGGGGCATCAAACACCTATCGAACCTCAACCTCGCCCTGTCCAGCCTGCTGCTGCTCGTGTTCGTAGTCTTCGGCTCCTTCGCCTTCGCCCTGTCGGAGTACGCGAGCAGCTTGGCAGACTACGTCGCTAACCTGTTGCCGCTGTCCTTCGAGTCCTTTGCGCCCCTCTCTCAAGCAGACCTCGAGACGGCGCTGCCGGCACCCGTAGCCGCCCTTGCGGCGGACGACTTGGCGGCGGTGTACGCGGCAAGTACGAACGCATACGGTTCCCTTGCGGACTTTAAGGAAGGACTTCCAGCTGCTTTCACTGCGCTAGATGGCGCCGATCAACTTGCCGTGGCAACCTACGAGGCGGCACGCCAGGGACGCCTGTTCAACTGGCAGTCCGGCTGGACCACGTTCTACTGGGCGTGGTGGATCGCTTTCTCGCCGTTCGTTGGCCTGTTCCTCGCGCGCATCTCTCGCGGCCGTACGGTGCGCGAGTTCATCATCGCCTGCGTGTTCGTGCCCGCCCTCGTGTGCTTTGCCTGGATGACGATTCTCGGCAGCACGGCTATCGATCTCGAACTCTCCGGCCTCGCCCAGGGCGCCATCATCAACGCCACCACCACCAACAAGCTCTTCGCCGCGCTCAACCATATGCTCTCGGGCGATTTCCTCTACGCTGTCACCGCGATGTGCGTGTTGCTCATTCTCACCTTTCTGGTGACTTCGGCGGACTCGGGCATCCTGGTCATGAACACGATCATGTCAGGCGGCTCCATCGACACGGACATCAAGCACCGCATCGTGTGGGGTGTGATCCTAACGCTTGTAATCGGTGCCTTGATTGTGGCGGGCAGTAGCGGCGCGCAGTCCAACCCCTTCGACGCCCTGCGCAATGCGATGATCATCGGCGCCCTGCCCTTCGCCTTGGTGATGGTACTGATGTGCATCTCCCTGGTGATCGCCGTCATCGCAGACGATCGGGCGGCTAGAGCGCAGGAGATGGCGACCGCCGCCTAGCGCTTGTGGGTAAGCGGTAAGAGGGGCGCATCAGCGCCGAGCGCTCGCCCTGCAGCGCCCGCGTCGCGGGCTGAAGACGATCTAGCCCCCCGACATGTCGAGCGCAGCGCCACAGGCATCCCAGACGCGCTCATGCAACACACCCCTAACGCCCTTCTCGCGCTCGGTGCCAAGGCCCCCTTTGTGCCCTATGTAACGTAATCGCGGTGCCCACTTGGCGCTTTCAGGCTACCTCGAACATCCACGAGAACCAGTACCACAGATCCGGCGCAAGTCTCGATGGGCCCGGCCGACACAGGGAGTGCGTAGGTGGTCAGGCCAGGGCGCATTGCAAAGCACGACACCTCAGCAAGACGGGCGGCCGCACCCGGGGACCTGGCTAGCGCTGGGCGCCTACGGTGTCATCCTATTCCTTGTCATCGCCCTGTCGTTTCAAATCGGATTCGCGTCCAATGCGGTGGTCGCGGTCTGGCCAGCCTCCGGTATCGGCACCTGCGCCGCCCTGCGTTACGGCTGGCGGGCGCTGATCCCGATCGTGCTCAGTGGCGTGTGCTACTCCCTCATATTCCAGCCAGAGGGACCCATCGGCCTCTACGCGATGACCAGTGCGGGGAACGCGCTTGCGATCTGTTGCGCCATCGCGGCTTACCGGACCCTCGGCGGATCGACTACCCCCTTCTCGAACGTCCGCGCCGTGCTGCTGGTGATTCTGGTGCTGGCGGCGGGCCATAGCACCCTCGCCGCGATGGCCGGGGCGGGGCTGGTCGGTCTCTCCATGGGGCTGCCCGGGACAGAGATCTGGTCCCTGTGGTGGCGCTGGTTCCTGTCCGACTTCACCGGCGTCGTGCTGGTGTTGCCCGCCGCAGTAGCACTCGCACCCCACGTCTACCATCCCGCGCGGACAGTCAGGCGCGCATTCGCGAGGCACGACCGACGCGTGGCCCTGCTGGCGTCTTCGAGCGTGTCCGTCGTGCTGGTGGCCGCAGCTAGCCTGTTCCCCGGGCAGTCCAACGCCTACCCATTGGTGTTACTCACCATGCCTCTTTGCACCTGGCTGGCATTTCGAGCGGATACCACCGGGTCGATGGTGCTCCTGTCCCTCACGATCACCCTGGCACTTGCCCAAGCCCTGATGCGCCCAGGCACGGCGACCGGTGAGGTGTTCCTCACCCTGCAGCTTTACGGCATGGTGGTGATGTGCACCAGTCTGGTGATTCATGCAGGCGCCTGTGAGCGGCGCAAAGCGGTGCGCGCCTTGGCCCAGGAGCGAGCGAATCTCGAGGCCACTGTGGCCTCCCGCACGGCTGAGCTGCGCGAGCAAGTACTCGCCCACGAGCAGATCAAGCAAGAACTAGAGATCCTGGTGAAGAAGGACCCGCTCACCGGCGTCGCAAATCGCCGCGCCTTTCTGGAACGAGGCGAGCAAGAGGTCAGCCGACATCACCGCACGAACGAAGCGCTCAGCCTGCTCATGGTGGACATCGATCACTTCAAGCGCATCAACGACACCTACGGCCACGCAGTTGGCGATGAGGTGATCGTGAGCGTGGCCAAGTGCTTGGCAGATACCCTGCGCGCCGGCACGGATATGGTCGCTAGGATCGGCGGCGAGGAGTTCGCATGCCTTCTCGGCAACACCGATAGGTCGGCCGCCCTGGCCACGGCCGAACGCTTGCGCGCCGCCGTGGAATCGCTGGCGATTGGCAAGGACCGACGAACCCTACGCACCACCGCTAGCTTCGGTGCCTGCACGCTCAGTCGCTCTCGGGCAGACCTCGAGAGCCTGCTGCTCGGGGCCGACCACGCCTTGTATGCAGCGAAGCGTGCAGGTCGAAACCGCGTTTACGACCTGCACGGCGGCACGTCCGCGACGGTGGAACTTCGCGCCAACCGCTAGCTGAGCGTCAGCTGATGCGCTGGTTGACCATATCGCTGTGATCGGTCGCGATGTTGCACGACTGCAGAATCCTCAAGTGTTCTCATTGGCGCCGCGTCCCTAGTCGTCGTGTTCGTACAGAAAGGGACGGGAGCGCTGCAGCATCAGCGTCAAGCGCACGATGAGATCGTCTGCCCGACGCCAATCGAATACATCCCCCTCGGCCGTGGAAATTAGATCGACCCCATAGCCGACGGCGAACTGCCGCTCGATGAAATACTCACTTGAAATGAACGCCTGGACCTGCGGATCCTCACTGGTGGTCAAGGTAAAGCTTGGGTCCACGCGAGCGAACATGGAGTGTTGCAATAGCCACGAGGGATAGTCGCGAAGGTCGTAGTCGTAGCGCCCAGCACCGTGGTTCTGAATCCGCCAGTCGAGATCGTCCTCAAGGAGCTCGTCCTCCAGATCGAAAGACAGGTGTGCTGTGGCACCAAGACGCTCATCGAGGAGCCAGAGGGTGACCGCGCCGTCGAACAGCACTGACGCGAGCAGGTCCGGGATCTCCTTCATGTTGACCACGGTGCTGCGGCGCCGAAGCTGAAATCCGCGCTCGTTCGCAAGCCAGTCGAGCAATGCGCCAGCGATCGATGCGGTGTGAGGGCTCGTCATGACGGTCACGTTGAGCGATACGGGGCGCCCCTGGTCTGGGCGCAGCACCTTTGCCTGTGGATCGTAAGCGAACACGCGACGCGCCGTGCGCCGCCCGTAGTCCCGCTCGAAGTTGACCCAGAGCGAATCGGCCGAGGCCCCGCGCTCGAGGTAGATCAGACCATCGCAGGCAAGGATCTCCCCAACGATCCCGTCACTCACGGCGCTATCCGGATCGGGCTCAAGGCGGGCGAAGATCTTCGGCCTCACGTGGGGCGCCGCTTCATGCAATATCGCGACGAGGGACTCGACCACCTCCTCATCGTCGTACGCGTGGGAAACAAACACCGATTGCGGCAGTACTTGCCAGTCGACTGAAGGCTTACCCATCGCCACGTGTTCTCCGGTCACACTGGCGTGCCAAAGTAGTCATCAACCGGTAGCGTAGGCAAGTGACGCATAGCGCGCTGTCAGCTTGCGCGATCGATACTCTGCCTCGAGCCGCCCGCGACGCAGCGAGGCCCACCATGCATGTGCCAACGCCACTTGAAATCATTGCCGGTCAACCAGACCTCCCGCTCACTGGTGTTAGCGCGCGATCTGCTGCCCACGTCCTGCCGTAACGTTTCGCCGCGGCAAGAAACCACCACATCATCAGGCCGCACAGCACGTTCCGCTCGGCCGTCAGCAAACTGAGGAATAAGCAAATGGCTAATGTGAATATCAACGGTAAGACCGTACTCGTCACCGGCGCCAACCGGGGCATCGGCAAGGCCATCGTTGAGACCCTGCTCGAACGAGGCGTCGCCAAGGTGTACGCGGCGGTGCGGCGTCCGCAGAGCGCAGCGCCGCTGGTCGAGCGCTACGGCGATCGCGTTGTCCCCGTGCACTTCGACCTCACGGATGAGCAGGTCATCCACGCTGCTGCCGAAGTAGCGAGCGATGTCGACGTGGTGGTCAACAACGCCGGCGTTCTGCGACCTGCCGAAGCCCTATCCGACGATGCCTTCGACAGCTTGACGTTCGAGCTAGACAACAACGTCTACGGCTTGCTGCGCGTGGTGCGCGCCTTTGCTCCCGTACTGAAAGCCAACGGCGGTGGTGCCTTCGTGCAGCTGAACTCGGTCGCCTCTATGAAGAGCTTCCCGGCCTTCTCGACCTATTCCGCCTCTAAGGCCGCCTCCTACTCGTTGACCCAAGCCTTACGCGAGCAGCTAGCCGACCAGAACACGGCGGTGGTGAGCGTGCATCCAGGCCCTATCGCGACGGACATGGGTGATGCGGCGGGTTTGAGTGAGATCGCTGAACCGCCCTCTCTGGTTGCCGAGGCTATCGTCGATGCCCTGGCGCGCGGAGCGTTCCACGCGTGGCCGGATAACATGGCCAAGCACTTCGAGGAGGCCTACGGCGGCTTCGCGAGCGCTGTGGTGGAAGCAGACTTGAGCGAGGGTTGAGTGCGGTCACGACGCGCCCTCACTCAGGGCGCGTCGTGGTTTGCCTACGGGCGCTTCAGATAGGTGGCGAGAAATCTGTCGACGCCACCCCAGGTTGGGCCGCCCGTCTCGCGCACGAACTCAGTGCCCCGAATGCTGAACGTGGTGGTCCCCTGCGCTGCGCCGATAATGTCCTCCACCGCGTGCCCGGCCGTAGGTACCAGCGTGAACTTCGCGAAGTTGTCCCACGCAGCACTCGCCTGAAACAGCAGCTCGCTCTGGTTGAAGGGCAGCACGTCATCGACAAGGCCGTGCAGCACCCAAAGCGGTGGGACAACCCCCTCGATATAGCTGGCGGGATCTGCCGCTTCGGTCTCCTGCGGGCATTCCTGGATGCTCACACGAATGTCGTCGATGGCTTCGCTCGGGCACAGAATCAAGCGCCCCTCCGGTGAGTTTGGGGAATCATGGGGATAAGCGGGCCCCTGGGGCAGATCGTTGTCTTGGGCAAACTGATCCATCGACAGAAAGTCACTGGGCGGAAAGAAGGCCACCGCCACACGCACGGCGCTGGAGGTGCCAGCGATGCCCGTCTCGCCTGGAAGGGCAGGGATATCGCTGGTGGCGGCTGCGAAGGCGGCAGCCCAGCCGCCGGAGGAGTTACCCATGATGCCAACGCGCACGGGATCGATGCCGTAGAGGCCGGCATTGCGGCGCAAGAACCGGATGGCAGCACGCACATCGTAGCCCTGGGCAGGGAACGGAGCATCGCTGCTGGCGCGGATACTGAGCGTGGCGACCGCGTAGCCCCGGCCGTTGAAGCGTTGGGCAGCTTGCACCGCGTCGTCGGCGTCTTTCCCTTCGTTACCCAACCAGGCGGATCCCGAATGCCAGATCAGCAGCGGCGCCGGGCGGACGTCGTCCACGATCGGCACGTACAGATCGAGCAAGTTCCCTGGGCGCGCGTCGCCGTAGGCAAGGTCCTCGAATACCGTCACTTGAGCCCAGACAGGGTGCAGCAACAGGCTCACCAGAACCAGCGTCAGCGCACTCGCTCGGTAAGCCCTTGGTCTGCAACTCTTTGTTTCCTCTGCGGGGATCACGAAAGCGAACGGTACAGTGAGGCTCACTAGCAACTCCTTCGAGTCAGATCGGGGATTGTCACGGGAATGCTTATGGGCGCAGTGGCCGCCCGAGGCGCAAGGCGCCGATGGACTTCACTACCATTGCAAACCAATCACGCCACGTGCGCAACGCGAGGCCGAGGGGCCACCCATCGCAGCCCACGTCCCAGCCGCGCCCCCCCTGCTCCGCTGCGTCCGCAGACTGGCACGACTACGCGAGCCTGTACTGCGGTGGACTCGGGGCGTACGCCGGATGACGTGAAGGCACGGCCCAGAGCGATTCCGAACCCATCGCTAAGTCGATTTTTCTATCCTAACAAGACTATTGCGACCCACTTCTCACTTCGCTGAAAATCCCGTAAGAACCAACCGAGAATCCCCCTCATGACCAACACTCGCACGCTGCTTGCAGCCGCCGCCAGCCTACTAGTGCTACTACCAGCAACACTCATGGCAATGCTGCCACCAGACTTCCCAGACGGACCGCCGCACGTGTACCGCCCCGGCGAGTCCCAGCTAAAGTTCACGCTGATGCCGGGACAGGAGTTGAGCATCGCTGGCGGCATCAAGCGCCGCACTGAGGGGTTCATTGCCTTCTCAGGCGCCGGCGTAGAGATGGAGTTGTCGGGCAACATCTTCGGCGTGCAATGCACACAAGTCGATGATCGGATCACCATCTGCACGTTCATCGGCACCGGCCGCGCAGACGATAAGGTCGAGGGGCGGGACAAGCTCTTCGGCACGGTTTACGCGACGCTGCGGGGGGCTTCGGTGCCGGTCGAGGTCACGTTCTTGAGCCTACTCGTACAGTCCGAGTAGGCCACGGACGACGCCGGCGCGGCTGGGGGCGCACAGCAGTGCGGTGTTCAGAACAGGTGCCAGGAGCACCGAGGAGCCATCAGCGATCAGGGCGGTGCCAACGCCCAAGGTGGCGAAACGCAGCAAGCCAATCGCGAGCGACAGGCATCGCACCACGCGACATGCCATTTGCCGGGCGTCGGGTTCACGTGCCCTACGAAGCCCCTGTGCGACGCGCCATGACGTAGGCACCCGTCACCAGCGCGGCCACGATCACCACCAGGCGCAAGGCCAGGTAGGCGTAAGGCGCTCCCTGTGCGCTGCTAAGCGCGCTCACCGCCACGAGCGCCGCAAGCACACTGACCAAGGGACCGAGCGTCACCAGGGCGTTGCGACGAAAGGAGCGACCGCGGCGAAATGCGATCGCTGCAGCGACTGCGCCAGCGATGGTCGCCCCGAGGAAGAGCAGGAGAAAGTACAGGGCTCGGATCGCGAGCAGAGCGGGCGCGTCCGGGTGCGCCGCCAAGGCGGCCACCAGACGCCGCGCGACCGAGACATCCCAAGAACTGAGGCTTACGTACGCGCAAACGCACGCGAGCACGGTGAAGCCGAGGCTTACGAGGTCGAACTGCTGCAAGCGGTACTGCGCCAAGGTGGGCAAGGAGCGCAGCGCTTCGCGCCAATAGGCGACTGCAGCGTGCGGTGAGTCGGCGCGTTCGAGGTGCTGCTCGTGCAGATCGCCAAGGACATCCTCTCGCACGGATGCGGGAGCTACCAACGCGACCATGCCCTCGGCGAGCCGTGGCGGGTTCGCCTCCCGCCGCCCCCTTGACGACCTCACAGCGCGATCCCGTCGAGCATCTGTTTCAGGGAACGTACTGACGCGCGGAACACTGCCACGCCCTCGCTCGTAATCTGGAAGTAACGCCTGGGGCGGCCGCCGCGCGCGACCTCGGGCTCACCCACCCGAGAGCTGACGAGCGCCTTCCCTTGCATCCGCGCTAGGGTCGTGTAGATCGCCCCGACGGCGGGGCGGCGCCCCGTGCGCGTGCAGATCTCCTCACTGATGGCAGCGCCGTAAGCACCGTCGCCGAGGTGCAGCACCGCGGCCATCACCGTGAGTTCGAATTCGCCTAGAGGCTTGGGGGCGTTCATCTCCCCATCCTGCCGGAGCCATGGCATGGCGCCAAGCACCAGCCGATGGCGTTGCACAACGCGCGCGGGCTTGGCGCACCCATCGCCTACTCGGTCTCGGCGATCGCCAGTGCTTCGATCTGAAAGTCCACGTCCGCTCCAATCGGGCCGAGGGCAGTCGTCACACCAAAGGCCTCGCGAGAGAAGGAACCGGTGGCAGTGAACCCGGCGGCCCGCTTGCGGGTCACCGGGTCCGTGCCGAGCTTGTTCAGACGAACCTCTAGCGCCAAGGGTGCAGTAGCACCCCGCATGGTCATCTCACCGGTCACGCGATAGCAGTTTTGTGGGCATTCGGACGAGCGCGCCACCGCCGTCGAGGCAAAGTGAATGGCCGGGTGTGAAACCGCATCGAGCCAGTGCGGGCCGCGGACGATGCGTTCACGTTCCGCGTGATCGGAGCGCAGACCGGCTAGCGCGATCGTCGCGGTAATCCGGCTGTTCTGCGGCGCAGCCTCGTCCAGCAGAAGGACCCCAGAGACGTCGGTAAACGTGCCGATAGTCTTGGTGAACCCAAAGCGATCTACCTGCCAGACCACATGCGTATGGTCGCTATCGATGGAGAAGGGAGCTGTCGCCGCACTGGCCGCGCAAGCGAACAGAGCAGTGAACGACAACGCGCCTAGCAGTCGTATAGCCATTGGGCGGCATCCTTTTACTTCAATGTAGTATTCAGTATTACTACACTGTAGTATTCTGGCGATGTCAAGCGATAGGAAAGCTGGAGACATGACGACGGCGCTTGAGTGGAGCGGCCGAACGCTGATGGGCGGCGGCGCGCTTGCGGCAATCACCAACGGCGTGCTCACGCCGCTCCTGCCCCACGGCAGCGCCTTCGCCGAGCTGGCTTCCTCGACCGTGTTTCGAGTGCGCATGAGCCTGGCCACGGTCGTTACCCTCTGCCTCGTCGTCGGCTGCATTGGCCTGTGCATCGTGCACGTGAAACGAATGAAAGTACTTGGTGCTATCAGTTTCCTACTAGCCCTCCTAGGCAGCGCCGCCGCCTTTGCCCACGAGTGGGCACAGATCTTCTATATCCACCATATCGCCCTTACGGCACCGCAAGCCCTGAACCTGATGGAAAACGTGAACAGACCGAATCTGTTCGACGCGGAGGCTGCCATCGCGCTCGGGGGGCTCACGCTAGGGTGGTCGGCCTTCTGCGCCTACATGCTGAGCGCACGGGTAGTTGGCCGCACAGGCCCGTCGCTCGTCTTGGCGAGCGTGCTGGCGCTGCCGCTGCTAGCCGTAGCTGCGCCGATCATGGGTCAGGTGGTAGGCGCCATCGGCCTAGCGGCAGGCTGGTGTCGCTTGGGCTGGGATATCTCGCGGCTTGCGCGGGCCCACGCCCCCGCGCGAACGACTGACGCGTAGCGCCTGGCGCCTCGCTCGATCGGTGGCGTCACGTCGCCGGCCGCGGCGGTCCGTAGCACGCGCCGCGCATCCCCGTCGCCAACGCGGGGACGGGCGCGGCAAGTGATGACCCCGTGATAACTTCGTGGCACGCTGCAGCGCCTGAGCTTCGCCTGTCACAAGGCGAGGTATCGCTCATCCCGCCGTTTACCACTGCCTATCCACAGGGCCGCTAGAGGACGCTCAGATGATGATCGAGAACCGATGGCTAGGGTGCTTCCTGCTGCTGCTCGCCGCTCATCACAGCGGGGCTGGCGAGGGCTCCATGAAGTTCGCGAGCGGCGACGCCCAGGTCACGCTTATCGAACTGTTCACCTCCGAGGGCTGCAGCAGCTGTCCCCCGGCCGAACGTTGGCTCAATGACTTGAAGGCCGACCCTGGCCTGTGGAACAGCTTCATCCCCATTGCCCTACATGTCGACTACTGGGACTACCTAGGCTGGAAAGACCCCTTCGCCGACCCGGCCCACGCCAAGCGTCAGCGACGCTACGCCGCGGAAGAAGGCGCGCGCACGGTGTACACGCCGGGCGTGTTCCGCAACGGTCGCGCCTGGGCGGACTGGCGCACCGATGGACGCATCGTCGCGCGCCACTCATCACCCGGCAACCTTGTGGTGAGCCGAGACGGTGACACCGTGATGGCGCGCTTTGACGCGACCAGCCACCGAAACGAACAGCTGGTGCTGAACGTCGCAGTGCTCGGCATGGGCTTCGAGACGCGTGTGCGCGCCGGCGAGAATCGTGGCCGAGCCCTCGCCCATGAGTTCGTGTTGATGGGCCAGGGCACCCGTGCGATGACCCGTGAGGGTAGCCGCTACGTCGCCACGACGGCGGTGCCCACGGCCGATCGGCCGACCGAGCAAATGGCGCTTGTGGCATGGGTCTCCACGCGCACCTCTCAACGGCCCGTTCAAGCTGTGGGCGGCTTTCTCACGCCATCTCCCTGAGCGCGCACGCGCCGCCACCACTGAGAGCTTTTCCAAGCCAGACACACTTTCCTCACGGCAGTGAGCGCTGCCCGCGCACCAGGAACGGTGCGTGATCAACTACTACGAGGAGAGAGATCATGCCTGTTCGTCAGAACACTCTGCCCACACTCGGCGCGCTTGCAGTTGCGGTCGTGTTGGTGCTGCTAACGGGGTGCAGCGGATCATCAGATAACGAGGAGGCCAATCTGATCGCGCCACCAGGCGCCACCAACAACGCCCCGCAGATCGCCGGAGCGCCCACGGCAACGGGTGTCCCGGAGGGCGACAGTTTCGCCTTCACCCCCACGGCCAGTGACGCGGACGGCGATACGCTGACCTTCTCGATCAGCAACGCCCCAGCTTGGGCGACCTTCGACGCCGCCACCGGGGCGCTCACCGGCACCCCGAGCACCTCCGACGCAGGCACCTACGCTGGCATCACCATCAGTGTTTCCGACGGCACCACCGACGCCGAGCTCGCCCCCTTCGACATCACCGTTTTGGACGTGACCGCGCTGACCCTGAGCGGTGTCGTCACAGACGATCCGATCCCCAATGCCAGGGTCACCGTGGGCATCGGTGTCGAGAGTTTCGAGGCGCAGGCTGACGGTGCTGGCAACTACAGCGTCTCGATTCGCATGCTCACCGATGAGATCGACTCGGACGCCTTGGTGCAGATCACGGGCCAAGGTATCGATGCCCAGTCCACAGTGGAGCTCATCAGCATGGTCGGGACGGTCGGTGACATGCTGGCCGCCGCCGCAGATGACGGCAGCTTGGGCTCGCAAGAGGAGGATCGCCTGACCGTCAGCCACTTGAGCACCGCTCGCTACCTGCTCGCCACCGATGCCAACGAAGGCATCGTGCCGAGCACTGCGGCGGAACTAGAGGACGCCGAGGCGGCGATCCCGGCCGATGAGCTGCTGGAGGTCGCAGGCATCATCAAGCTCATCGTCGAAGAGGCGCTCGTGCCCATCCCCGAGGACGCCACGACCCTGAGCGTGCTCAGCTCCCCAGAGTCGGGCGCCACCAGCATGGCGACATTGGGTGCACTGCTCGCCGCCAACGGGCTCACCGACAGTGCCGGTGAACTGCTTGCCGAGGTGCGCGCGCGCATCGACGCCGCGGTGGAGGACACACTCGAAGACGACGCCCTCAGCATCGCCTTCACCGAGGGCGCCCTGCTGGGCTCCACCGTATGGTCAGCCCCCCTGGTGCCCGGTTGGGTCCCCGTCAGCGGCAGCGTCTACGACCTCGAAGCCGACGGCACCGGTCGCACCTATGAAGCAGTTTCACTCGGCGGCGACTTCGTCCCCGAAGGCGAGGAGTACGTCATCGACACGGAGCCCTTCACCTGGATCATCGACGAGCAAGGTGATCTGGTGCTGAGCTACGAAGACAACGCCACCTCCTTCTTTGTCTTCATCGACTCCGTATCGGTTGTAGAGAGCTGGGGCTTCGACGAGTCCGTAGGTGAGTTTCTCCGTGAGGCCGAGGAAGATGGGCGCTACTTCCCCTCTCAACAAGAGGTGATCTCGACCGTCATCGAGCAACGCTCCAAGATCCTGCTGCTGTCCACGGTGCAGACCTTGGTCCGTCGCTTCGAGACCGCCACCTACTCAATCGATCCCCTGCTGACGGCGCTGGGCTGGCCCGGTGAGCTTCCCCGCGGGGACAACAGCTCGGAATTCGATTTCAACATCCGCTCCGGCAACGCCGGCAACTCCAGCGTCTCCGCGCTTGCGGGCGCCGGCGATTCGGTGCTGCTGCCCATCGTGCTCACGGCGCAGCATCCGCGCGTGGTCGGCGCCGCAGCCACCGGCTACGGTTCCGACCTCTTCACCCTGCTCGAGTCCGGTCAGACCACACCGGGCATGCTGGGTCAGGCCGTGTACAACTGGATCATCGACGGCGACCAGCTGGTCCTGTCGAACGACCAAGACACCTATCGCTACCGGGTGATCAGCGCCGTCGACGATCTGCAGCTGTACATGGTGGACATGGAGCGGGCCGACCAGCCCCTCGTACGCCAGTCCCTGTGGGGGGCAATCGCTCTTGGCGGCGCGGAGCTGTTCATCGATGACCTAGTGCAGGAGCCGCCCACGTACTGGCAGGCGGGGTTCGCCCTGCCCGACGCGCGCAACCTCGACGAGATGGGTCGGCTCGAATTCAGCCAGATATTCGGCTACCTGTTCCGCGGGGATAGCATCAACACGCGAGTCTTCACGAGCCTCTATCCGCAGTGCCTCGACGACCCAAACGATGCGTGCTACACCCAGGATATCGACTGGTCCTGGACCGTCGACGGCACCCGCATCGTGCGCACCCAACTGGGCTCGTTCTTCCGCGAACGTGATTGGGAGGTGTTGAGCTACACGCCGGGAGGCCGCGCGGTGATCCTAGAGTACGCGGTGCTGGACTTCGGGAACGGTCCGGAATGGTTCATCTTCCCGCGTCTGAACACGCAGTCCCTGGGTCGCCTCGATGACTACCCCGACGCCTGGCAAGATGCCCTAGATGAGGTTTTCGACTTCTGATGGTTGCGGCCGGCGCGGCGGTGAGAGCCGCCGCGCCGTGTGCCATCAACCTCTGCGCTTGGGGGGACTAGAGATTGACGGTAAACCGCAAGCCGATCTGACGCGGGTTATTCAAAAAGCGCAGGTTATTGCCGTTGCCCACGAGCGCCTTTACGGAGGCGTCGACGTCCAGCAGGTTCGAACCGTAGACTTCCAGAATCCACCGATCGTTGCGTGAGCGGTAATTAACACCCGCATTGAGCGTGACAAAACCCTCCTGACGCGCTTCGAACCCGCAGGCGACCGCATCGTTGCTGCCGTCGCAGATGTTGGATCCTTCCGGGCGCACGATGTCGTCTTCGTTGAAGATCGTGAGGAAGTAGTCGGACCGATAATTGGCCAGCACCTGCCAGGCAAGCTGTCCGCCGAAGGCATCGAACGCGTGCTGCAGGCGCCCGATCAGCGTCACGTCGGACACGTTAGGAAGCGTGTTACCGGCGAGATCGATATTGACCGCGGAGGGCGACTGACCAAAGTCCTGGCCGCGCACATCGGCGAGCTCACCATCTTGCGCTTCCGCATCCAGCAGCAGGGCCGTGGCGTCGAAGCTGAAGCCGCCGCCGAGGGGCACGGACGTGAAGAGCTCGGCCCCGAAAATGCGCGTGTCAGCGACGTTTTCGTTGAGCAGCGAGAGCCCACCGTCATCGCCGGTGCCACCGAACTGAATCAGCGACTGGAACACCTGATCTTCGTAGTCGTAGTAGAAGGCACTGGCGTTGAAGATCACGCGGCGATCGCCAAAGTAGAAGGCGTTCTTGGAACCGATCTCGTAGGCCGTGAGCTTTTCTGGATCGAACTCCGGCGCGATCTCTCCCAAGTTATCGTTGAAGCCGCCGGACTTGTGCGCCGTCGACACGATGGCGTAGAGCAAGTTGTCTTCACCGACGTCGAACTCCATGCCAAGGCGGAAGTCCAGGAACTCGTCTTCATAGGAGCCGACCTGCTGCACCGGTGCACCGACGACAAAGAAGCTGTGCTGACCATCGTCGGGGCAGGTTTGGGAGCCGTCGCGGTTGGTGTTCGGTGTATCGATGCAGGTGCCGTTCGGTGAGCTGCCGTCGGCGACGCCGGCGAGCTGCTGCACCAGCGTGTCATCGGCGCCGAAGGTGGCACCGTCCACCAGGAACTGGGCGGCGCTGGCGTTATCCGTCGGAGCCGTGAAGGTTGGCCGGCCTTGGAAGGTAGGTGCGAAGCCGGGCGTGCCCAGGCGCGTGGTAAAGCAGCAATTGAAGTCGAGGGAGCCAAGACCTAGGGTCCAGTTGCCGCCGATACCGAAGCGTCGCTTGTCTTCCACTGTGTAGCGAAGACCGCCCTTCACACGGAAGGCGTCGGTAACGTCGAAGGTGGCGTCGAAGTAGCCGGCAACGGAGCTCACGTCCACGTCCGGCATAGTGAACTCGACGCCGGAGAAGAACAGGCCGTTGTCGTTGGCGGACAGGAAGCCGACGGTCTGATCCTCATCGAGGTAGAAGCCACCCAAGCTCCAGCGCAAGCGGCTGTCGGCGGACGACGCCAAGCGAATCTCCTGCACCACCGCGTCGGAGGTTTGCTGCCAATAGACGTTGGAGAAGTTCTCGTAGTCGAAGCCCGCTTCCGAGATGTCGCGTCCGGGGAAGAGCGGGATGTTGCCCGCCGCGTTGGTCTGGGCGAAGTCCAGCTCGCGGAAGCTCCCCGTGTACTCGAGCGAGCCCCAGGCGAAGTCGTAGTTCAGCAGGGCCGTGAAGCCCCATTGCTCGCTGTCGAGCTCTCCCTGCACGGCGCGGTTCACAATCTCGCGTGGATTGATGTCCTCGACGCTGAACCCCGCCAGATTGGCCTGGAAGATGTTGGTGCCCGGGTAACCCGTGCCGCCCTCAGTGGTGAAGTCGGCGATGAAGTCGAGCGATAGGTTGGGAATGGGCTCCACGTGCAGGCTAAAGCGGCCCGCGAACTCATCTTCGATGCCGGCGGGATCGAGTGAGGTGTCCAGGCCCACGTTTTCGTAGTTCGATTCGCGCTCTTCGGAGAAGGCGGCAAAGCGCACGGCAGCCCGCTCACCGATCGGGGCATTGACCACGCCCACGAGCGCCCGCTGGTCGAAGGTCCCGATCTCACCGCGGAAATTGGCTGAGAGCTCCCCGAGCTGCGCCTTGTTGGTGATGATGTTGATCGTGCCGCCGGTGGAGTTGCGGCCGCGCAGCGTGCCCTGAGGCCCCTTGTTCACCTCGACCCGCTGCACATCATAGAACTGCACGCCTAGACCGCGCGGCCGAGGCACGTACACGCCGTTGATGTGCGGCGCCACGGCCGGATCACCCAGCTCGGTGTTGTTGGCCGAGCCGACGCCGCGGATGTAGATCTCGATGTTGCCTTCCTGATTGGCGATGCTCAGGCCCGGCACCACGTTGGCTAGGTTCTGCAGCTCGTTGCCAACACCATCACGGAGCAGATCCTCGCCGGAAAACGCCTGGGCTGTGCCCGCGTATTCCTGCAAGGTCTGCTCGCGCCGCTCGACGGTGACGATCACCTCCTCGATCGACGACTCGGCGGTGCCTGCCTGCTGAGCAAAGGCTGGCGACAGGGTGCTCGCCGCCACCATCAGCGCGCCTATCACGCATGTGTTCCTGGTCATTTGTCTCCCATCCCTGTCGGTTGGAAAGCGCGCCCAAAGGACGCGACTCACCGCTCCCCGTAAGTGACTGTCCGGCGCCAGCGAATTCGCCAGCTCGAGCGCATGGTGACCAAAAAAGACTTACGCTGTCATCTTGCACTGCAACCAAGAGAAAGCAGAGCCGCGAGAACATAAATTACTGAAATATATGGATATACAAACCAAATACAGAAGATACTCAGGATTTTACTAGCGCTTTATTAAGAACAATTCCAAGACAATTGTCCAACGCTGACATGATTGACAAGGTCGACACCTATCTGGGACGCTCTGCCTGCGCTGGCAAGGCTGCGCCAGCGCGGTTCAAGAACACAAACAGGGAATCACCGGGCCGATGGCTACCTCCTTGCTGCCGCTGCTCGCGGCTACCTCGATGCTCGCTTGCGACCCCGCTCTGCCCGAGAGGGACTCCCTTGTCCGAGACATCGAGCAGTGGCCCGCGCCGACTCACCACCGCTCGCTCGACCCTGCGCTAGAGGCTCGCGTGGATGCGCTGCTCGCCGAGATGTCCGTGGAGGACAGGGTGGGACAGCTGATTCAGGCCGACATCGGCTCGATCGAACCGGAGGATCTACGCGAGTATCGCCTCGGCGCCATCCTGAACGGCGGCAACTCGGCGCCGAACGACGATGTGCGGGCATCACCGGCACAGTGGCTGGCGCTCGCCGACCAGTTCTTCGCTGCCACCAACTCGCGCGAGGACGGCCGGCCGGTCATCCCGCTCCTGTGGGGCACCGACGCTGTCCACGGCCACAACAACGTGGTCGGCGCCACCGTGTTCCCGCACAACATCGGCCTCGGCGCGGCACGAGCACCAACGCTGATTCGACGCATCGGGGAGGCGACGGCGCTGGAGATCGTCGTCACGGGCCAAGAGTGGAGCTTCGCGCCCACGCTGGCAGTCGCACGTGATGATCGCTGGGGACGTACCTATGAAAGTTATTCGGAGGATCCATCGATCGTCGCCGCCTACGCCGAGGCTATGATCGAAGGCCTTCAAGGCGCGCTCAGCGACCCAAACCGCTTGCGCCGTGGGCGCGTCCTTGCCACAGCAAAGCACTTCATCGGCGACGGTGGCACCCACGAGGGCATCGACCAAGGCAACGCGATTGCCACGGAGCGCGAGCTCGCGCTAATTCATGGCGCCGGCTACCCGCGCGCGCTGGCGGCGGGCGCGGAGGTCATCATGGCCTCCTTCTCCAGCTGGCAAGGGTGCAAGGTGCATGGGTCGCGCTACCTGCTGACGAGCGTGCTCAAAGAGCGCATGGGCTTCGATGGCTTCTTGGTCGGCGATTGGAACGCCCACGCGCAGGTCGCCGGCTGCAGCCCCCAGGAGTGCCCCCACGCGATCATGGCGGGCATCGACATGTTCATGGCGCCCAACAGCTGGCGGACCCTCTACCACAGCACGCTGCGCAACGTGCGCGACGGCGAGATCACTGAGGAGCGCCTGGAGGATGCGGTGCGCCGTATCCTGCGCGTCAAGCTGCGCGCCGGCCTTTTCGAAGCGCCCAAACCCTCGGCGCGCCCGTTCGCGGGCGCCAGCGACCTGCTCGGTCACCCCGCACACCGGGCGATCGCGCGCGAGGCGGTACAGCGCTCCGCCGTTTTGCTGAAGAACAACCAGCAGGTGTTGCCGATCTCCGCGGGTTCACACGTGCTGGTGCTGGGGCCGGGTGCAGACGACATGCAGCAGCAGACTGGCGGCTGGACCCTCTCCTGGCAAGGCACCGGCAACACCCGCGAGCACTTTCCCAACGGGCAGACCATCTGGGAAGGCATCGCCGACGCAGTACGTGCTGCCGGCGGCACCGCCCAGCTCAGTCGTGATGGCACCTACGAGGGCCAACCCGACGTCGCCATCGTGGTGTACGGCGAGGCGCCCTATGCAGAGTTCCAAGGAGACCGACGTCACGTCGCGTTCGTAGATCACCACCAGATACACACAAACCTAACGAATTTAAAAGCCTCGGGAATCCCCACGGTCAGCGTGTTCCTGTCCGGACGCCCACTGTGGGTCAACCCGCATCTGAACGCGAGCGATGCCTTCGTAGCGGCGTGGCTCCCGGGTACGGAGGGAGGCGCAATCGCCGAACTGCTGCTGGCGCCCGTCGCTGGCGCACGGACCCTCGACTTCACGGGCAGGCTGTCCTTCTCCTGGCCCGCCACGCCCTGGCAAACCACGGTCAACCGCGGCGACACGCCCTACGAGCCCCTGTTCGCCTTCGGCTACGGCCTCAGCCTCGACGATGCGGTCACCGTGCCCCCGTTGGACGAGGCCGATGGAGCCCGCATTGAACAGCTGGATGCCGGGCGCGAGTTCCTGGTGCGCGGCACGGCGGTGGCACCGTGGTACCTCGAACTCTACGACGCCAGCGGCAGCACCACGGCGATCGGTCACCGCGTCCAGTCGCCGGACGATGCGCTGCGCCTGCGCAGACGGGACCATCTCGCCCAGGAAGACGCCGTACAGCTCACCTGGACCGGCCGAGACGGTGGCGCGATCGCGCGCCTGGAAGGCACCACCTTAGACCTGCGCCGTGCCATCAACGGGGACATGGCCCTCAAGCTGGTGCTCGACACGCCACAGGTGCCGGCTGATGCCACGCTTGCCATTCGCTGCGCACAAACGTGCGGCAAGGCGCTGGCGCTAAGTGCATTGCTGCCGCCGGTACGCGACGGTTGGACCACCCTACTCGTGCCCCTGCGCTGCTTCGACCTCGCCGATGAGCAGGCGCAGGAGGTGAGATCGCCGCTGGAGATTCGCGCCGGTGGCGCCATGGACCTTGGGCTTCACGAAGTGGCCCTGGCCCCCATCGAAGGCGTTCTCGAGTGTCCGCCCATGAGCATCGCAGCCAACACGACCGGGCAGCGGTAGGCTCGAGGATGGTACTCAGCACCCTCGACCTCGCCGTGGTCGCCCTGTACGTATCAGGGTTGATCGCGCTCGCCACCTTCGTGTCACGGCAACCGTCCGGTGAGCGCAAGAGCAGCGAGGACTACTTCCTCGCCGGTCGCGCCCTGCCTTGGTGGGCCGTCGGCGCCTCGCTGATCGCCGCCAACATCTCCGCCGAGCAGATCATCGGCATGTCCGGCTCGGGCTACGTGGTGGGCCTGGCGATCTCTTCCTACGAGTGGATGGCTGCGGCGACACTGCTGCTGGTCGGCAAGTACGTGCTGCCGATTTTCCTTGCCCGGGGCATTCACACGATGCCCCAGTTCCTCGAGCAGCGCTTTGACGCCCGCCTGAAGTTCGTCATGTCCATCTTCTGGCTGGGCCTGTACACCTTCGTAAACCTCACCTCGGTCCTGTGGCTCGGGGCGACAGCCGTCTCCACCCTCACAGGCACCGCGCCTGCGCTGGGGCTCGTGCTGTTGGCGCTACTCGCCGTCGCCTACTCGCTCTACGGCGGTCTCAAGGCGGTGGCGCTCACGGACATCGTGCAGGTAGTGCTGCTCGTCGCAGGCGGCTTGCTGCTCACCTACCTGGCGCTGAACGAGGTGTCTGACGGCGCGGGATGGTGGTCGGGGCTCACCCGCCTCGGCGAGGCTGCGCCTGAGAAGTTCGACATGATCCTCAGCCGCGACAACCCCGAGTACATGAACCTCCCGGGGCTCGGCGTACTCATCGGCGGCATGTGGATGATGAACATCTCCTACTGGGGCTTCAACCAGTACATCATCCAGCGTGCTCTGGCCGCTAAAGACCTGCGCGAAGCGCAGCGGGGCATCGTGTTCGCCGCATTCCTGAAACTGCTCATGCCGCTGATCATCGTGGTGCCCGGCATCGCGATGTTCGTGCTTGCCCAAGACCCCAACGGTGCCTGGCAAGTAACGCGACCTGACGCTGCTTACCCCACGCTGATGGGGCTGGCGCCGAGCGGGATTCGCGGGTTGCTCTTCGCCGCGCTAGTGGCGGCTATCGTGTCATCTCTGGGATCGATGATGAACTCGATCGCAACGATCTTCACCCTCGACATCTTCCGCGCCCTGCGGCGCCACGAGGTATCCGAGGGCACTTTAGTCCGCGTCGGCCGCGGCGCTAGCCTTACGGCCTTGCTAATTGCGCTCCTGGTCGCACAACCGCTGCTTGGGAACTTTCCGCAAGCATTCCAGTACATCCAGGAGTTCACGGGATTCTTCACACCTGGTATCTGCGCCATCTTCCTGCTCGGCATGTTCTGGCCCCGGGCCACCAGCACGGGCGCCCTCGCTGGCGCCGTATCGTCGCTAGTGCTGTCACTGCTGGGCAAGATCTGGCTGCCCGAGGTGCCGTTCATGGACCGCGTGCTCTACGTGTTTGTGGCCTGCATGGCGATCATGGTGGTGCTCGGTGATCGGCGCGAGAGAAAAGATGTGGGCGCCATCGACCTTAGCGGCGTCACCTTCGCGACAGCACCCGCTTACGCGGTGGGTTCCGCTCTCGTGATCTCGATACTCACTGGGCTGTACGCGGTGTTTTGGTAAGGCGATGCGCTCACAAGCGCGATCGCCACAGCGCTCGCAACTCGCCGATTGGCGAGTCGACGCCGATCCCTCAGGCGCTGCCTTCTCGCGGAGGCTAGGGGACTCTGGCATAGTGTCGTGCGCTGTCATTTTTTGATCGGAGATGGACGTGGAAGGTCGTCAAAACGGTGAACGTAAGCGCCCTCGTAAGGCGACGATTACCGATGTCGCTTCACTCGCCGGAGTGTCGACGAAGACCGTCTCGCGTGTGCTCAACGGCGAAACCACCGTGCGTACGGAAACGCGGGACCGCATCCGCGAGGCGATGACCTTGCTACAGTATCGGCCCAACTCCCCGGGCCGCATGCTGGCCGGTCGCAAGACCTACCTCCTCGGCCTGATCTACAACGCCAACTCCAGCTACATCACGAGCATCCAAAACGGCGCGCTCAAGGCCTGCCGCAGCGAACACTACGATTTGCTGATCCATCCCTGTGCTTACACGGACCCGGCCCTGATGGGCGAGCTGCGCTATCTGATCGAGTCGCCTCGCGTCGATGGCCTGCTGTTGATCCCGCCCATCTCCGACCTGCCCGCTGTGATGGGGTTGATGGACGAGATCGACGCTCCTAACGTCGTCATCTCCCCGGCCTCGCCTACGGCGTCCGGTTGGACCGTCGGCACCAACGATCGGGAAGTGAGTGCCGGCGTGATCAAGCACCTGGCGGACCTCGGCCATGAACGCATCGCCTTCGTGCAGGCTCACCCAGACCATCTGGCGATGGCGAGCCGCTACGACGGCTTCCTAGACGGGCTGCGCAACTGCGACCTACGCGTCGACTCGCGCCTCGTGCTACGCGGTGACAACACGGCGGCGTCGGGGCTCGAGTGCGGTCGCAAGCTACTCGGCCGCAAGCGCCGGCCCACGGCTATCTTCTGTGCCAACGACCACATGGCGTCGGGCGTGATGCGCGCCGCCCATGAAGCGGGGCTGTCGATCCCGAACGACATCTCCCTGGCAGGCTTCGATGACATCCCCCTCGCAAGTCAGCTCTATCCCTCGCTGACCACCGTGCGCCAGCCGCTGCAAGAGATGGCCTGCCTGGCCGGGGAGCTGTTGATCCGACGCCTGCGAGGCGGCGAGCCAGAAGACTTTCAGCGCACGATGGACTCGCAAATCGTCGTGCGCGAGTCCACGGGACCCGCCCCCGCCGAGGACGGACCGCAGCCGTGAGCACCGCGGCCGGCGCCCCCTCGCGCCAGGTGACCCTCCCCTGGCGCGAGAAGCTCGGCTACGGCCTTGGCGATCTCGGCTTCAACCTCTACTGGACCACGATCGCCTCGTTCCTCGCTGCGTTCTACACCGACGTGTTCGGCATCAGCGCCGCCGCAGCGGGCACCATGCTGTTCGTCACCCGCATCGTCGACGCATTCACCGATCCCCTCATGGGCGCGATCGCCGACCGCACGCGCTCGCGTTGGGGCAAGTTCCGCCCCTACCTCCTGTTCGCTGCCATCCCCATGGCGGGCGCCGCGGTGCTCACCTTCACCACCCCCGCCCTCGACGACACCGGCAAACTGCTCTGGGCCTACGCCACCTACACGGTGATGATGCTGACCTACACGGTGCTGAGCACACCGTACTCGGCCCTCTCCGGCGTGATGACCGCGCGCAGCGAAGAGCGCACCACGCTTCTCAGCGTGCGCTTTCTCTTCGCCTTTACGGGCGGGGCCCTAGTGAACAAGTACACTCTGCCACTAGTGGACACCCTTGGCGCGGGCGATGCGACACTCGGCTGGCAGCGCACGATGATGCTCTACGGCACGGTAGCGGCGGTGATCTTCGCCCTCACATTTCTCAGCACCCGTGAGCGCATCACCCCGCCCACAGCACAGCACGCCAGTGCGCGGCAAGACGTTCTCGACCTGCTGGACAACGGCCCGTGGCTGATCCTCTTCGCCCTCGCCATGATCATCATGATGACGATCACGATGCGTGGGGGCTCGGCTTACTACTATTTCCACTACTACCTAGAGCGCCCGGACCTACTCCCCGACTACCTCCTGTGGCAGATGATCGCCTACGCCTGCGGCGCGCTGGCGGCCCCGGTCATGGCTCGCTACGTAGACAAGGCAAAGCTCCTCATGGGGCTCATGCTGTTGGTCGGCGCGCTCTCGATCGCCTTCTACTTCGTACCGCCTGACATGCTGTGGCTGGTGTTTTCCTTCAACATCGCAATAAGTCTGGCCCTGGGACCGAAGTCGCCGCTCACCTGGTCCATGTACGCGGACACCGCCGACTACAACGAATGGAAGAAGGGCCGGCGCGCCACAGCGATGACCTTCTCCGCCGCCACCTTTGCCCAAAAGTTAGGAGGATCGCTAGGTTCCGCCGGCATGCTTTGGATGCTCGCCGCCATCGGCTACGCCGCCAACACAGCCCAAGACGACGCATCACGCGCGGGCATCGCCCTCCTGCAGACCGCCATCCCAGGACTGTTCGCCCTGGTGGCCGTGGCGGTGACGGCCTGCTACGGTCTTAGCGGCGCGACACTTGCCCAGATCCAGGGCGACCTCGAACAGCGAGACGCTCAGCTTGATCACGCATGACCCGATCACGGGGCGAGTCAGCCTGCACTCGCCCAGCGCCATGCCGCGGGCGACGACCTTCCTGTGGAATCGCCAGCTGATCCTGCAGCTCAACTGCCGCGGGTTCGTGACAGCGCAGCACGCCCAGCCGGAGCCTAGCAAGTACTCCCACGGGCCGGCGCTGGAGGCGAGGACCTTCATGCAGCCGGAGCTGCCCTACTACGCGCACCATCCGGGCCGCTTCGTCTACATCAAGGATGAGCTGGATCGCGGGCTGTATTCCATCCCTCACGAACCCGTACGCCGACCGACAGAGTCGTTCTGCTTCTCGGCCAGTGACTCGGAGGCCTGGTGGGAAAACCGTGAGCGTGGCCTCATCACGCAGTGGCGCGTACGCCTCCCACCACAAGACGCCGTGGAGCTATGGCAACTCGACGTGCGTAACGCAGGCCCTCGCGTACGCCGGATCCAGCTCTACCCAATGTTCTCGATCGGTTACATGAGCTGGATGAGCCAAGCGGCTGCCTACGACCGGGCCTTAGGCGGCATCCTCGCGCGGTCGGTAACCCCGTACCAGCAGCTCGAAGACTACGCTCGAATCCGCCAGCTCAAAGACATGACGGTCTTGCTGCACGACACCGCCCCCGATGCCTGGGAGGCCTCGCGCGAGGCCTTCGAGGGTGAGGGCGGCATCGGGGCTCCCGACGGGGTCCAGGCGGACCGCCTGGTCAACGGCGATGCCGTGTACGAATCGCCGATCGCCGTCTTACAGTATCAACGTACGCTGGCGCCAGGGGAGACACTGACACTGCGCTTTCTTTTCGGCCCGGTGGCCGATGCGGCCGAGGCGCGAACCCTCGGCCAACGCCATTTGGGGCGAGCGCGCCCACCCTCGCCGACCGCTCCGGCCACCGCGCAACGTGGCGTGCGCCTCGATACCCCACACGGCGAGCTCGACAACTTCGTCAATCACTGGCTCGCCCGCCAGGTGCGCTACCACGGTGAGATGCACCGCTTCACCACAGACCCGCAGACTCGCAACTACCTACAGGACGCGATGGGTATGAGTTTCCTCGCGCCACGCCAGGCGGCGGAGGCGATCAAGCGTACCCTGTCCCAGCAACTTGCGGACGGCAACCTACCCGCGGGCATCACGATGAGCCGCAACGCTGAGCTGAAGTACATCAACCGTGTGCCACATACAGACTACTGCGTCTGGCTGCCATTCACCCTGCGTGCCTACTTGGACGAGAGTGGCGACACGGAGTTGCTCAGCACGTCGATCGAAGATAGCAGCGGCAGATCGGCGACCGTGTTCGATCGCGTCACTATGGCCATGCGGTGGCTGGTCGACAATTGCGACCATCGAGACCTCAGCCTGATCGCCCAGGGGGACTGGTGTGATCCGATGAACATGGTCGGCCCGCGTGGGATAGGCGTGTCCGGCTGGCTTTCGATGGCTACCGTTGCGGCGTTACGCGAATGGGGTCAGGTCGCCGTTGAGCAGGGCGATGATGCGCTCGCCAGATCCCTACGCAACCACGCAGACCGCACGGCCAGGGCGGTGCAGAAGTACCTCTGGGACGGTGAGTGGTTCGCCCGAGGTATCACCGACCAGGGCCGCACCTTCGGCACCGCGCAAGACGAGGAAGGTCGCATTTTTCTCAACGCCCAGAGCTGGGCAATCCTCGCCGACATTGCCACGGCGAGCCAAGCTGCACAGATCATCGAGGCCACGCGCCGTGAGCTCTCCACGCCGTTCGGCATGATGATGCTCGCACCTGCCTACACACGGATGCACGAGGACATCGGCCGAGTCACGCAGAAGCACCCAGGCACGGCGGAGAACGGAAGCATCTACAACCATGCGGCGGCCTTCTTCATTCGAGCGTTGTTCAGGATCGGCCGGAGCGATCTTGCCTACGGCGAGCTGCTGAAGATGCTGCCTAGCACCGGCGACGCCAGCCAGCGCCAACAGCTGCCCGTGTTCGTCCCCAACTACTACCGCGGCGCGGTCGAGCAACACCCGCGCACGGCGGGTCGCTCGAGTCAGCTCTTTCACACGGGCGCCGCAAGCTGGCTCTACCGCATCCTCATCGAAGATCTATTCGGCCTGCGCGGCTGTGCGGGCGGCCTGCGTATCGCGCCCTCGCTTCCCAAGACGTGGCAACAAGCGCGCATCGAGCGGCCCTTCCGCGGCGCCACCGTGATCGTTCACTACCAACGTCACGACGAGGTCACCCATCCCGAGATCATTACCGAGGAAGGCATCCTGCCGAGCGAGAGCTTGCTTCGCGTGCGCCCCGGGCACCGCCACCAGGTACAGGTCAAGCTGCCACCTGCCCATGGGTGAGTTACCACAGCTAATCGTCGTCATCGGCGTGAGTGGGGCCGGCAAGACGACGCTCGCCAACGCCCTAGGCAAACGTTTGAACCGCCCCGTAGTGGATGCCGACGATCTGCATCCCGCGGACAACCGGCGCAAGATGGCGGCCGGGATCCCTTTGACCGACGCGGACCGCGCACCCTGGATGCACGCCGTCTGCGAGCGCCTGAGTGCCGCCGCGCAGGCGCGTGAGTCCCTCGTGCTCGCGCACAGCGGGCTGCGCCGGCACCATCGCGCAGCGCTGCGTACGCAAGGCCTCTCAAGCGCGTTCATCCTGCTCGACGGCAGCTTCGAAGTGCTGCGCGCTCGCCTGCACAAACGTCGCGGCCACTTCATGGCCTCGACCCTGCTGCGCAGCCAGTTTCAGGCCTTTCAAGGCACGGACGATGAACCAGATGTGATTCCGATCGATCCTGCCCTGTCCACCGACTCGCAGGCCGCGGCCAGCCTGCACGCCCTCCAGCACCTGACGCAAGGTGACCCGACATGATGAAGTTCGCCTGCCTGGTGGCAGCCTTGAGCGTCGCCACACCCGCCTTCGCTGAACGCTTCGCGACGTTTGCGGACACGCCGCCAGTCATCGATGGCGTTCCCAACGACGAGGCCTGGGCCTCAACCCCGTGGTACGAGCTCGACTTCAGCATCCTCGGCACGGTCCCCGAGCCCGAGGACTTCAATGCCCGCTATCGACTCGTGTGGGATGCTGATTATCTCTACCTGCTAGCGGAAGTCACCGACGACGTTCTCATCGACGCCCATCCCAGCCCCTTCGAGAGCTACTGGAACGACGACACGCTCGAGATCTTCGTCGACGAAGACGCGAGCGGAGGCATCCACCAGTTCGACCACAGCGCATTTGCCTACCACATCGGCCTCGACAACCAGGTCGTGGACATCGGCCCCTTCCGCACCCAACGAGAGCGCCAGCGCGGCGAGCCGGTGGTCGTCTCCCTCCCCTCGCACCTCACCGCGCGCTGGCAGCGAAGCCACGCCGCCCCCTACCGCCTCTATTGGGAAGTGCAGCTGCGCCTGCACCGATACACACCCGACGCGCCTGACGCGCTGTCGCCCGCCACGCTGACGGCTGGCAAAGAGATCGGCTTCTCGGTGGCCTACTGCGACGCGGATGACGCGAGCGGCCGCCAGCACTTCATGGGCGACGTCGAGATCGAGCCGGTAAACGGTGATCGCAACCGCGCCTATATCGATGCGGATGTCTTCGGCCGCATCACCCTGCGGCACACGCCCGCGTCTTCCTCCGACGTGAGGCTGCCGTGAACCCCGATCGACGATCGCTTCTCGCGGCCGCGAGCGCCGCTGCCGGCCTGTCACTCACGACCCTCGGAAGCGAGGCCGCGCTTGCCTTGGCGCTGACACAGCCAGCATCCATCGCTGGACCCAGCGCAGCCGGCGAGCTGCTGCAGGGCGAAACGCTAGGGGATCTTGGTGCCATCGCCGCTCAGCTGATCCCCACCACCGACACCCCGGGCGCCGCCGACGTCGACGCCCATGGGGTGGTCGATCGCCTGCTGGCACGATGCCAACCGCGCGTGCGTCAGCAGCAAGTGATCCGCCTACTGCAGCAGCTAAGGGGGGCGGCCAAGGAAATCCATGGCGAAGACTCCCTGCGCCAACTATCTCCCGCCGCACAGCTCGAGCTACTACAGCGCCTAGAAAGGGCCGATCCCCCCTTTGGCGCCACGCACCGCGACGCCTGGCACTTTCTGAAGTCATTGCTCGTGTTCGCCTACTGCACCTCTGAACCCGGGGCCACCCAGCTCCTCGCCTACGATCCCCTGCCCGGCACCTACCGGGGCTCCATGCCCTATGCTGCCATGGGCAAGGGGTGGTTCAAATGAAGCTGCGCGACGCGGTCGTCGGCGAGAGCCAGGAGGTCTTCGACGCCATCGTTATCGGCTCGGGCATCACCGGCGGTTGGGCAGCGAAGGAGTTGTGCGAGCGCGGCCTCAACACGCTGCTGGTGGAGCGGGGCCGCCTAGTCGAGCACCGGCGCGACTACCCCGGCGAGGGCGTGCCGCCGTGGACCCTGGACGAGCGCGGCAAGGTCAGGCGCGCGGTCATCGATCGCGACTACGCCATCCAGAGCCAGAACTATGCCTTCACCGCCACCACCCGACACTTCTACGGCAACGATCGCGAATTGCCCTATAGCACACCAGCGGATAGGAAGTTCCTGTGGATTCGCGGCAATCAGCTCGGTGGCAAATCCCTCATGTGGGCGCGTCAATGCTATCGCTGGTCCGCGCACGATTTCTCAGCTAATGCAAACGATGGGCACGGAGCTGCCTGGCCAATTACGTACCAGGACATTGCGCCGTGGTACGCTTACGTTGAGCGCTTCATCGGCATCAGCGGCGCCGCAGACGGGCTGGAGCAGATGCCGGACAGCGTTTGCCAACCGCCCTTTGAGATGACCAAGCCGGAGCTCGCGTTCAGAAGTCGGATCGAGGCGCGCTTCCCCGACCGGCGCGTGATCATGAGTCGCGTAGCCAACCTCACCCGCCCCACGCGAGCGCAGCTAGCGCTCGGTCGCACGGCATGCCAGGCGCGCGACGAGTGCGGCCACGGATGCTCCTTTGGCGCCTACTTCTCCACGCAGAGTGCGACCTTGCCCGCGGCGCTGGCCACGTCGCGCTTGCGCATCGCCCCGCACAGCGTGGTGCACAGCCTGATCTACGACCACGCCCGACGACGCGTACGAGGGGTGCGCGTGATCGACGAGCAAACGCTGAGCGAGCGCGAGTACCACGGGCGCCTAGTCTTCCTCTGCGCCTCCACCCTCGGCTCCACCCAAGTCCTGCTCAACTCTGCCGATCGCCACTACCCCCAAGGCCTGGCCAATCGCTCGGGCGTGGTCGGTCGGTACCTGATGGACCACAACTACAACGCCTCCATGAGCGCACGCATTCCAGGCTACGAAGACGAGTACTACGCCGGACGCCGCCCCGCAGGCATCGTGCTTCCGAACATCCACTACGAGCCGAAGCGCTACGCACAAGGCTTCGCCCGCGGGTACCTACTCACGGGCGGGAGCTATCGCGAAGGATGGCAGGCGCGGGGGCAAGAGGCGGGCTTCGGTGAGGCCTTCAAGTCTCGCCTCGGTCAACCGGGCGCCTGGCGCATGCAGCTATACAGCCAAGGGGAGACGCTGCCGCGGCCGGAGAACCAGGTGACCCTGCACGGCACACGTAAAGATAGGTGGGGAGTCCCACAGCTTCACATCAGCTGCGATTGGTCCAGCAACGAGCACGCGATGATGGAGCATGCCACGCGGACCGGCGCGGCGCTGATGCGCGCCTCGGGCTACGAGGACGTCAAGACGCATATTGCCAGCAATCCCCTCGGCACGGGCGTGCACGAGACCGGCACCGCTCGCATGGGCGAGGATCCCGCCCACTCGGCCTTCAACCGCTGGAACCAGGCCCACGGAATCGACAACCTGTTTTGCACCGACGGCGCCACGTTCTGCTCGATCGCTACGCAGAACCCTTCCCTCACCATGATGGCGCTCACGGTAAGAGCCGTCGACTACGCCGTCCGGGAGATGAAAGCAGGCCGGCTCACCTGACGCTCGCAGAGTAGGGACGAAAGGCGCCCGCGCCGATCACAGCTCGTCGCGCATAGCTCGCCTCGCCGGTTGAAGGGTTCACGCACCAGCCCTCGGCGAGCGTGGGTGGCGAGCTTCAGGTTCTGGGCGCTTCGCCTATGCGTATGGCATGCTCGAGCGCGCGCCGGTACGGGTCTCGGCACAGAGACGCTCGGCTTGTCGCTAGCCCCTTTAGGCAGCCAGGTAACTCAATATGAGAACTCGTAGACCATCCGCAGGCAGCAATGCCATCGCCGCAATCGGCGCCGCGGTGAGCGTGTACGCCCCCGAGATAGGCGCCCATCAGCAGTGGCTTGTCCCAAACGTGTTTCAGGTGCCAGAGGCGCCAGCGTGGGTGAGCTTCGATCACACCTTTGGCGACCGGCGCTTTCGTCCAGGGTCCGGCCCGAGCAGCTACTACCGCTGGTGGTTCGTGGGCAGTGACGGCCTGCGCCGATCGGTGCCTGCGCTGTTCCTTGGCAAGACCCGCACCGTTGGCGAGGTGGAGCTCGAGACACCGGGTACCTACCGCCTTGAAGGTGAAGAGGCCTCGATGCCATGGACGCTCTTGAGCATCGAGGGCAAGCAGACCTGGCAACCGGGCACACGTCAGGATTTCCCGCAGGCCGCGGTCGTCCGCTCGACCGTCTACTTCAACAAGGCCGCAAGCTACGTGACGCTCGGGGCGCCATCCACGATGGCGCTCGCCCCGACCGGAGATCCCCTGGAGATCGTGTTTTCGGTCGACCCCACCGCACTGCGCGCCAAGACCGCCTTCGACGTTACGGTTCTCGCCTCCGGCGAGCCAGTATCACAACAGGCAGTGCTCTTGTACTCTGAGGATGGCTCCGCCCACGATGAAGCTGCAGTTCAGTGCGTCACCAACGGCGAGGGCGCCTGCGAGTTGACCACAGCCGCAGCAGGTCGCTACCTGCTCATCACCGAACGAACTGGGACGGAGAGCGCCGTACCTGGCACTGATGGCTACTCACACAGCGTCACCATCACCATCGAAGTGCAGGCGGCTGCCTTGCCGTAGAACCCGCACGCCGAGAAGTGGCTGAGCCAAGGCTTGCGGTGCCTCTCGATGCTTGTAGGCGAGTGAACCATGCAAAGCACGCAGTCGTGAGCCTCATCTTCGCCGACCGCGTGTTCGCCGCCGTGGGCCGCACGCACCGCGCCGGCGAAGAGTGAGCATGCCCGGCGCTGAGAGGCCCGCTAGTGCTGTGGGTGGAGGGTGTCGCGGCCATCGCCCCGGTGCCCTACGCAAGCGACTGCTCCAGCGTGTCGGTCCGCAAGGCCGACGGCACGACACAGACCCGTACCGGACACCCCCATTCTCGACGATAATGGACCGATGAGCGATCTCCTCCCATCACTTCGCGGTCGCAGCGCCTCCTCGCCACGATCACCTTGGGGGCTGTCCGCGTCAATACTGCTTACACTCCTCGCCTACGGGAACGCCATGGCCGACGACTACCTGATCACAGATTTCAGCCCCGATAGCGCTGATCTCGCCTGGTATGTGGTCAATGACAGCGTGATGGGCGGACGTAGCAAGGGAGATTTCTCCTCCGGCGCCAGCTCCTTGCTGTTCACTGGCGCCACCAACACGAACGGCGGGGGTTTCAGCTCCATCCGCACTGCCGCCCTGACCCTCGATTTGTCCGCTTACGATGGCATCTGCTTGCGCGTGCGGGGGGATGGGCGCCGCTATACGTGGCGACTGAGCACCGATGCACGGGTCTACGGCCAACCCGTCGGCTACTGGGCCGACTTCGACACTGCCGATGAGGAATGGACCACGGTGCATATCCCCTTCACCGCGTTCGTGCCGCAGTTTCGAGGCGCTCGCTTGCGCGGACCTGCCCTTGACACCTCGCGAATCCGTGGCATGGGCCTGATGATCTACGACAAGCGCGACGGCCCGTTCCGACTGACCTTGGGCAGCGTGCACGCGCACGCACCGAACGCCGGACCTTGCGCTTGAGCCTGCAGCCTCACAGTACGAACACGAAAAGAGCGAAGGGCAAGAGTAAGCAGAAGCCGGTAATGGCGACTGCCACCGCCCCCTTCCATCCGGCGACGATTGCGCTCGCCCTCTCGATCGCCTCGACGCGGCTCTCGATCCGTTCGATCTGAGCTCGCCGCTCCTGGCGTTCACTCTCGAGAAGCGCTGACTCCGGCTGCGCACGCAACTTCTCGAGCCTACGCTGCTCGGCACTTTTCGCGCCGAATCTTGCCTGCGATAGATTGGTATACGCCTGCGCCATCGGGTATACGACTGCGCCTATCGTGAGAAACCCTAGGATCACCGCAATGGGCACGCCGAGGCCCGCCTTGTCGTGCAGGTGGAACTGAATCGCGATAGCGACACCCAAGGGCACGCTCGCGATGGCGAGAAACGACAGCAGCGTGTTCCCCAACCACGCGAGGCCGAAGTGACCGTCGCTGTCGCACGGGTCGTAGGTAAGCACCGCTTGGGCGCTGCGCATCCCGGCGATTACCGACAACCCGAGACGGGCGATCAAAGCCAGCATTGGCCCGAGGGCGAGCAGAAAGAAAACCAGCGAGATGGTCCAGACCGCCCACTCACCCAGCTCCTCGCTCCACCAAATGCGATCTTCATGCTCGATAACGAAGCGCGCATTCAAGTAGGCGGCCAGCCCCAGCACTGCCATCAGCCCTAGGACTACCCATAGCCGAAGGCTCCCCCATACCTGATCGGCGTGCTGCGCCACCCGTCCCAGCTCACGTCGCGCGCGACCCGACACCACGCCGAGCACGAGGGCGCAAACTAGGGCTCCAGAAGTCAAAACATGCCCAAGCCAATCATCCTTGAAGTTCAACGGCTGATAGTCGATCGGCACATCGACCACCACCGGATGACTGAAACCAAGCAGCAGCCACGTAGCGAACGCTACGAAGGCGCCACCCAAGGCGATAGTCGGGAGGCTGCCCCACTTCTGCACGACCGTGATGGTCGATTGCTGGATCACCTTCGGTTCGTCCTCATCCCCAGGCTGAAACAACAGCTCGAGCGTATGCTCCGCCACGTCCCTAACCTCGATACTGGCCACTCCGCTGTCGTCCAGCTCGATAATTCGGGCCCCCAGGCGGACACTCATTGCCTCGCGCAGCACGTCGGGCGCCTTGAGCTCGAGGTTGATCGATTCGCCCTGCTCCACCACGCTTCGCTCCACGGTGAGCTCGGCGTGGCCGGGGGTGAGACCTCGGTTCTCGCGCCAGACCTTCAGGAAATCCTCCAAGCTGGTGCGCAGGCTCCGTTCAAACTCGTCCTCATCCTCAAAGAAGGAGGAGACCGCGTCCTTGTCGTTGAGCAGTAGCTTGCGCATATCCTCGCCCACGGCCGAGGTGGCGGGCGATTCAGGCGCCTCGAGCAGAAACAGGAGGCGAGGGAGCTGGCTGAGCTTTGCTCGCTCATACTCCATGCGCGAGTAATGGTGTTCATCAGCACTGGGACGCGACCCAGCGCTCGTCCCGGCGATCCCGACAAACACATCCGATGACTCGACTAGGTCGATGGAGTACTTGAGCGCCGATTGGGCAACGGCCTTGTTCTCCTCCATGGAAACGATCGGAAGCCCGAGCGCCTCGCATACGGCATGGGCACGTGCACGGACCCCCTCGAGCCCCTTTACGGGGCTACTGATCATCACGCGTGGCATTGGAAAATCAGACATCTCGCAGACTCAGGTAAAGGACTTCAGGCATGCGCCCACACGATCAGGGATGTTGACGGAGATACTCAATGAGTTGCTCGGGCTGATCGGTGAAGAACCCAAACGCCGGAATCGTGGCGACGTGAGCCAGCGCCTCGGGCGAGTCAACTGTGCCGCAAAGCGTATCCACGCCCCTATCGCGAAGTGCGCCGGCGAGCGCGGGTGTCGCACTTGTCCACGGATAAGCCGCTGTGGATACCGATAGGGGCTCAGTCGGGAACGCTGGCCACACGCCGGTGAGTCGCAGCAGTGCCTCGCCGAGGCGGAAGATCCTGCTACCACCCTGACCGAGCTGCCAGGTCATGAGCGCAGTCCGTGCTGATTCTTGCGCCAAGGAGATGCTCTCCAAGAGACGATGATCGAAGGACGCAAAGACTATGGGCTGTGAGTAGCCTGCGACTTGCTCGAGCACCGACGCGATCGCCCCTTCAGACGACATGGACGGCTTTAGCTCGAGTACGAGTAGCACGCTCGGCGGCAGATCTGCCACGACGTCCCCCAAGGTCACAGGATGGCGCGCCGACCGGCCGTGCGTGACTAGTACGTCACCGCCGACCGCCTGTAGATCCATCTCGGCGCCCCACCGCACCGCACGCCCCTCGAGGCGAAGATCATGATGTGTACTCGCCAGCCGCCTGACGGACGCCGCGCGCAGGGGCGAGTTCACCCGATGCACGATCATCCACAGCGGCTCACTCTGCGGCGTGCTCGGACCCGCACTTTGAAAGCGCGCTGGGCTTAGCGCTGAGCAACCACTGAGCAACCCGAGAACCCCCATCACGATTGCGCCGCGCGAACAGTGACTTACGACGATGGCGGCACTATACGAAGCGACCGAAGTCCTCCAAGTCGATGAGTTCACCGACCTTCTCGCCCATCTGCTCCAACTCCGGCATACCCTCGGTGGAGTCGAGCTTCGACACCTTTGAGGGATCAACGTTGGGCAGCCCCAGCTCGTCCAAGCCTTCCCGCGTCAACTCCACGTCATAGCGTAGGTAGAGGAAGCGACGACCCAAGTCTGTCGTGAGCGGTATCTTGCGCCCCTGTCCATCCCGCGGCATCAAATCGCTTACCTCTCGATCCAACGGTCGACCGTACTGACAGCGCCCGATGGTGCGGCAGTTCATGTCCTGTTCCACCAAGGTCTGCGCCATCACCGATTTCAGCGTGTTCGCCAAGGACTCCGCGAGGTTCGTGCCCGGCTCCTCCGCCGAGTCTCCGAGTACCGGTGCCGAGCCGGTGCCAAAGGAGACCACGAGCAGGTTCTGCTCCCCCGCCTCCCAGTTCAGATTGTAGGCAGGGTCGGTCGCCATCCGATGCATGAGAAACGCGGGATTGTTGTAGGGCGTAGTACCCCCATCGACAAAGACAAAGCTCTTGCCGCGCTCATCGACTTGAATCACTTCAGGGGGAAAGTACACGGGCGCTGCCGTGCTAGCTCGGACGATTTGATAAAGAGGAAACTTCAGGTTGCACTGACTGCTGCGCGGATCGTTGTACTTGGCGTCTGGATTGCTGCTGATCGGCCAAGCGGAATCCGTCGTCGCGTTGCGCGTGACCACGAGCAAGAGGGTCTTGAGGTCCTGCGGAAAGAGCGTAGTACGCTCGCCGAATACCTCTTGCAGCTTGCGTTGCAAATTGCCGTCGGCGTAAAGAGAGCGCCAACGCAAGAAGATGCTGCGCTTAGTGAACGCTTCCTTACCGAAGTCTCTGTAGAAGTTGAGCAACTCGGTGGCGCTCATTCCGCGGGCGATGGCGGCCGCCATGATGGCACCGGTGCTAGTCCCCCCCACGTAGTCGAAGTAGTCGCAGAGGCGAAACCCCTCGCTGCCCTCGGCGACGCGATCTGCCAGGAGCTTCTCCAGCCTAACCAACGCCTTGGCGGTCATTAGGCCCCGGATCCCCCCTCCATCGAGGGACAACATCTTGCGCGGGCCGGGCTTGGAGTATCGCTCCGCCAGAGGCCCCCATAAGGTCCTATCCAGATCGGCCATGATTAAGCTCTCCGTGTTTATTCATCCTCGCTGAGACGCAGCGCGGCGACCGGTCCCTCCATGCGCCCACGCCCCATCGTCAGGTAGTGTCTGCATACGGCCGTTTATCTCAGGGGCGGCTGCGTAGCCGCTTTGAGTAAAGTAGGCGGTATCGACAGGCGCTAAAGCGCTCTGCTTCGCCGCAGCATGCGGCGCAGGCACGGGTGCCATAACGCCGCGCTACTCCACACTCACATGGTAACTCCCATCAGGCGGCGAGACGCAAGTCACCGAAGGAATCCAGATGGCAAGAGCATTCGTCATTCGTCCCTTCAACGTGAAGAAGGACAACAACGGGAAAGCGATCAATTTCGAAGTCGTTCACGATGACCTGATTCAACCTGCGCTGGACGCTGCAGGACTCGAGGGCGGCACGACTGGGCGGATCGTCGAACCCGGGAGTATCCGTGAGGACATGTTCAAGCTGATCCTTGAAGCGGACCTGGTGATCGCCGACATCACGGTGCACAACGCCAATGTCTTTTATGAGCTCGGGATTCGCCACGCGCTGCGCAAAAAGCGCACGGTGATGATTCGCGGCGAGGGCTTTGCGGACGCCACACCCTTCGATCTCCTCACAGATCGATACCAACCCTACGACCCTGCATCCCCCGCCGCCAGCGTGGAGAGCCTGACCCGAGTGCTGCACGCCGCGATGAACAGCGACCGGGAAACGGACAGCCCGGTGTTCGCCATGATGGAGGGCCTTGCAGAAGCCGACCCTAGCCACGTCACCGGTGCCCCCGCAGACTTCGCGGAGGAGGTCGCACGAGCCAAGGCGGCCAAGGCGGTGGGATGGCTGGCGCTGCTCGCCGATGAAGTACGTGGGCGACGCTTCGAGTGGCCGGGACTGAAGCTGATTGCCGAAGCGCAGTGGGCGCTGGAGGATTGGGATGGCGCACGCGACAACTACACGCAAATCGTCACCAACGATCCCGACGACATCGACGCCAACCTCGCGCTCGGCAACATCTACGAGCGTCTCTTCCGCCAAGACCATCAGTCCGACACGCTGATCAAGTCTGATCAAGCGATCGAGAGGGTGCTGGCGCGGACCGATCTCGCCAAGTCCCTACGGGCCGAGGCAGAGGCCCTGCGCGCTCGCAACCTGAAGTCCCGCTGGCGCCAAAGGGTGGAGGCAGCGCCGGATCTTGCGAGCAGCCGGGCGGCGGCGATGAACCGAGAACTGATAAACGCCTACAAGGGCTACCGGCAGGCTTACCTACGGGACCTAAACGCGTTCTATCCAGGTCTGACGGCGCTGCAGATGGGAAGCGTGCTGCGCGAACTGAGTGAGTCTCAGGAGTGGTACAACGCCTTCGACACGGATGACGAGGCGGACAGCTACAAGCAGCAGCTCGCCCGCGAGCTCACCACACTGGAGCACCTCGTCCCAGAAGCGATCGACGCGGACATCGCGCAGGGCACGACACCCGCGCCGTGGCCCGAAATCAGCAAGGCAGACCTTCAGTTCCTGGTCGCCGAACGCACCCAACGAGTCATCGCGGCCTACGAGGACGCGGTTCCGCCAGATCACCCATTCGCCTGGGGAGCTGCTAAAGGCCAGCTAGATCTGTTCATGCGGCTGGGCATCAAGGCAGAGCTCGCCACCAAGATCATAGCCGCGATCGATGCGTCACAAACGCCACCCCCTGCCGCGCATGCGTCGGCGCACAGGGAGAGCTACCTACTCGTAGTGGGTGGGCACACGATAGACTCGGGGCCAGATGCTCAGAGGTTTCCCGCGCAGGCCGAGGGTAAGGCGCGACAGCTGCTCAAGGCCCAGATCAGCGCGCTTCACAAGCGCCTTCGGGACACCCACGAAATCCACGTTCTGGCATCCGGTGCCCCGGGCGCGGACATCCTGGCGCACGAAATCTGTGATGAACTCGGCATCCGCAGCACCATGTGCCTACCCATGCCGGCGAACGCATACGCAGGGCAAGTGTTCGGCGAACTCGATCAGTGGCGCACCCGCTTTATCCGCCTCGCCGAGTCCGATGCACGGTCAGTGCGCGCGCTAAGCGATCGCCCAGGGCTACCCCGCTGGCTAGCCGAATCGGATACTGACCCGTGGGATCGAGGCAACCGTTGGGTGATGAGCATGGCATTGGCGTCGCGCTCCGCACGCACCGGCATGCTGGTGTTATGGGATAAGCAGGAAGCGGGAGCGGGCGGCACCGCGCAGATGGTGCAGCTCGCGCGAGAGGCGGGGAACGTGGAGGTGCAGATTATCGACAGCGCGACCCTCACCGAGTAACGCCCGCTGACCGCCGTTCGACACGTGGTAGGCTGAACCTCTCGAGAGCCATTCCGGACCGCACCCAATGTCCGTTAAGATCGTACAACAGCTAGACGACTCCAACAGCAAGCACTTCGTTGCTAAGGCCAGGCCGAAGGAGGCGCGCTTGCGATGGGAACCGCGCCGGTACGAGCTTTCCTGGGGAGTCCAGGAGTTCGACGGCCCGCACGTGGTGATCGTCTCCGAGAGCCCTGAGTACGGCGTTGACCTACAGGTTTTCTTCACTACCCACAAGCCCTTGCCAGAAGCACCGCACCACTACATCAAGGTCACTCCCGTGCGCGCCATGCAGGTGAAGGAGCCTACGCGCATCGTCACCGAAGTGGATGGTCGCGTGGAGATGGAAGCGGAGGTACCGGTAGGGGCCTGGGTGCTTCAGAATAAGGATGGCGAGCTGTACTACAACAGCGCGGAGGAGTTCGCCAAACGCTACGAGCCAATGCCGCCGGGAAGTGCCCAGCGCTGATCTCGGCACGCGCAGATTCTTGCAGCATCTCCTTGCGTTCAGCCGAGTCTCGGTAGACTGCCGCTTGTGCCTATCGGCTTGAACTCGAGTCGCTCGAAGACTCGGTTACACACCTCCGTGCCTTCCACGGTTGGGCTAATGAAGTAGACCTGTTGAATTCGGCTGCCCGGAGACACTTCGAAGTGGCGACGCACGGTACGCACGAGTCCCAAAATCGCATCATCGAGCGATGACTTCGCTTGGCCTGTTCCAAAGATTGGGAACAGTATTGACGTAGGTGGCTTTCTCGACGAGCTGACAGTATCCAGCTTTAACGACTCGTCACACTCGGCGAGGCGTAGCGCGTTGTCGATGCACGCGTTCACATCCGCGATCGGCTTATAGCCCCCACCCACTTGCCCGATCACCGACGCTGCGTGGAAGATCCACCCCACGCCGTGAGACTCCTGCAGCGCCCCGGCGCCGGTCGCAACGACATGACCTGCCGGCACCGAGTTGCGCTGGCGAAGCTTTCGCGTGAGCTCCTCCTGGATGAGGTCCTGAATCACGTGGCCCGACTCGTCACGCTCGGCCCCCCAATAGCGTATTACCGCTGAGATGGCGCGCTCGTGGTATCGCGCCATCATCATCTCCGTGTTCTCCGAGCTCACCCATACATCGATATCGGTAACGTGCGAGATATCACCAGTGACCACGCCAATTGTGCGCTTGCCAGGCGCCGATGCGCGCGCACGCGAGCGCCCCACCTTTGATGTTCCCTCCTCCGTCGGCATGGCGTACGAATGAAACACTCGCTGCATTTCCTGCTTTGGGCGGAAAGGCTCAACCCTCAGGTCTGGCAAGGTCTTGAAGACCAAACTGTCGACATGATCTTCGCGCGCCAGATTGGCGCTGAGCATTTGGTGAATCTGCTCTATAGCTGCAGCGTCATCATCAGCCGCATACTTGACGACTGACATCCCTGCAATATTGAAGGGGATACGCTGATTTGCCTGATCGAGCTGAACGAGGATGGTGAGCCCCTTCTTTAGCGAGTGCCGCACGCCCAGCTCGAAAAAGACGTTCGGGTTGAGTCCAGTGATATCTACAATGGCGATGTCTGCCGTCGCGATCTCTCGAATCATCGTCTCGTGGATCCAACCTGATCGGGGGATCTCGTCGCATCGCTTCACTTCGATCTGGAAGTCTGCTACCGCCTCAACAGCTTTCTTGATGATGTTCCTGTACAGCTTGTTGTAGTCGAGCATGAACTCCTTTCGACTAACGACCTCGTCTTCCGGCGGACTCCAAAAGTGAGCGCTTTGAGCAGCCTTTGCCCCCTTTCTGCGGGCGCTGCGCGTAAATTTCCCCTCAACGATCTTCGATCCGAAAGGCATAATCACGAAGCAACTGCGGGACCGCTTGGGTTCGTCGTCAAGCTCGGCGTTTATCTCCCCAGCGGCCACCGGCTCCGCGCTGACTGGAGAAGATGGTCTGCCTCTCGCCGAGGCCTGCTTAGACGGGACCGCCTTCTTCTTCGCCATTGCCCCTCCTCATCCCGTAAGCCGAACAAAAGCTAGGGCTTTCGGTTCTGGAACCACATCAACCCGATAAGAGTCTTCGCATCGACGAAACGCTTCGCTTCGAGCGCACTAGCGAGATCATTAGCAGGCAAGCGAACCAACCGAATGTCCTCGCCTTCATCATCTCTGCCGCCGCCATCGTTGCAACGGCTTTGCGCGGAGACCGTTGCAAAGTAGAGCATGATGCGTTCGGAGGAGCCCCCCGGGGACACGTAGAAGGTGCCTATACCCTCCAACGATTCGACCTCGAAGCCGATCTCCTCGAGCACTTCGCGCTCGAGCGCCTTACCAGGCTCCTCGCCGGCCTTGACGCCGCCTGCCACCAGCTCCTCAATCCACCCGGGACCGTGGGCCAGCGTGGGGTAGCGGAACTGCTCGACGAAGATCAGTTCATCGCAGGAGCGATCGAGAATCACTGCCGCGACGGAGTCTCCACGCTCGAGGCTCTCTACCTGAGCCGTGCGGGTGCCGCCGGAGAAGGTCTCGTACTCTACGGTCGCCTTGTCGATCTTCAAGAACCCATCGCTTAGACGGTCCTTACCTTTGACTTTGACTTTCCGATCCATAGCGGCTGACCACCGGACATTCACATGACTGTGCGGCCAGTCTACACCTGAAGGACGGGCGGTCGGTTGCCCCTTTTCCGGGGGCGGCGCGAAGTTAGCCGGACGCAGGGGCGAACTGTCGGTAGCAGCTAAACTCCTCTTCGAGGGCATCTGCCTGGAGGCCGAAATCGGCGGGCTGCGCGCGGCGCCCGCGACGCGCTTGGGTCTCGCCTTCGCGCAGCCAGCGGTGCATCCGCATCGCCGTCGGGTCATCGAGAGTAAATCCTGCGTGCGCGTAGAGCCGGCGCACGGTCTCGATGGGCTCTTGCACCAACTCGCGATAATCCACGTCGTAGAAGAGCCGAGGCGCAAGCCGCGCGCGATCGGCGCCGTTGCGCTGCACCGCGCGACACATTGCCTCGCGTGCGATCCCCCCGATCCACCTGGGATCCACAGGCGCGCCCAGAGACTCGAAGGTAGCCTGCAGCAACTCGCAAAACGACACCACGCAGAGCGCCGCTGGGCGGTGGATTTGCACCACCACGCGAGGTTGCACAGCCTTCACCAGCGCGCCGAGCTGCCACAGATGAAAGGGGCTCTTGAGCACCCATCGATCGCCGGGAAACCACCACTGGAGCAAGCGTAGTTGATCTGCATAGTCGGCGTACGCCGCTCTCCAGTGTTCGGGGCCTAGAGCGTCTAACCACGGGAGGTAGCCGTCCACGGCCCCGTGCAGCATGAAGCTGTGCGACTTCATGCTCGACTCGAGCAGACCAAAGCACTCCTCCGCCGTCACGGCGTCCGTGGGGTGAAGATCGGCAAGTCGCGGGTGGCGCCGGTGCAGCCCCTCCACGAAGCGGCGAGTGCTGGCCACCCGCGCGTCCTCAGCGAAGTAGCGCACATCGCCGCGCAGCGTGGGCGCTGCTGGCGGCGGCTGAAACACCTCCCAGGAGCGCGTGTAGCGATTCGCCGGATCCTGCGCCAGCAGGCGCTGCAGTAAGGTGGTCCCGCTACGGAAAGGCGCGACGATCGCAATCGCCGGTGCTAGCTCGAGCTTCTCAAGCGCTCGCGCCCTCGCCTGATGGTGGCGCAGTAGTACTTGCTTAGCGATGGCGTCGATCAGCGCCTGCTCCACGCGCTTTCGGCCAAAGAAGCTGAAGCGCAAAGGGGTTCTAGCAAAGCCATCGCAAAGCGCGCCGAGGGCCTCGCGGTCAAGGCCTTGCAGGTGGCCGTGCGCATCTTCAGGATCGAGTCCACTGGCGGTGACGCCGTGACCGATCAATGCCTGCGGCGCTTGCAGCAGCGGCAGGTCTTTGGTGGCCCGACGGTGGGCGAGCAAGGCCCTGACGCGCTCGAACTGGTAGTCGGCGCCATCCTCGAAGCTCGCGCGCATCTCACCTAATCGGTTGGCAAGGTCAGGATGTTGATCACCCAGATACTCAACGTAGGTATCCAAGAGCTGGCGTAGCTCCTGGCTGGCGAGGCCGGCGTTAGCGAGCGCATCGCGGTTGAGATCTTGCGCGTAGCTGACCAATCGCTGGTGCGACTGCTTGACGGCATGCTCGCTCGTACCCGCCAACAGGGTCTGCGCTACCGGTAGGCTGCGACAGGCATCGAGGCGCGAGATCGACGCCAGGCCGCGCAGCCGGGACTGGCGCGCATCGACGTCGTACCCAAGGCTCCTCAGGACGCTGCCGGCTTGGTCCGCCACCCGCGCGGCAAGTGCGGCCGCTTCCGCCTGAGCCTTCCAGTCACCCACCTTGCCCGCACGGTTGGCAGTCTCTTGATCACCGGGATGTCGCGCCCGGTACCTCGCCTCGCCAGCCCGAGCCTTCTCGAAGGTAGATAGGGCTACGACGCGCTCAATCTCGACCGCCGAAGCACCGATCTGCAGCACTGCGAGGATACGCGTGAGCAGACCCTTGGCGTCCGCCTTGTAGTCCTCGAAGCGAAAGACCTGGACGTGGGGGTGCGTCAGCCAACTCGACGCGTGCAGGGCCCACTGATCGATGCGATCGAGCAGGGTGGCCGGATGCGGAAAGTCGAGAAACGTGTCCAGCGACTGCTCCCGCGGGCGACGTTTGAACATAGAGTAGATCGCATCGCGCGGATCACGGACGAAGAACAGCGCGGGTTGCGCCTGATGCTCACGAGTGGCCATGTCCTGCACGTACTCGACGATCACATCGTCGCGAAACTCGAAGCGCTCGCGGCGACCGATAGCAGGTAGCCACTTACGGATCTCGTTGGCCTTGGGATCGAGCTGGCGAGTTCGGTCGTCGCCGGGGTCGAGCCACATGCGATCGGTGGGTGGTCGCGGCGTCACGTTGCGCCAAACCTTATCGACCACCGGCTTGTGGTTGACCTGAATATCCAACTCCAAGAAGCAATTCAGCAGCCATGAGGCGCCAGAGGGTTCGACGGGCGATGCGTAGAGAATCCGTTTGGGGCCAAGAGATGCCATGGTGCCGTCTCGCCTAACTGATGTGCTGGGTTCGCTCGTCAACCAAGGAGGCCAACGTACCCAGGTCCTCGAAACGCTCTGGACGCAGATCTGCCTCGGCGAACTGAAAAGCGAAACGTTCCTCGATCAGGGTGATGAGCTCTACGACGGCGAAGGAGTCGAGACCGAGACCACCGTCAAACAGCTTGGTACTGCTGCTGATCCCTTGGGCATCGACAGGGAGGGCGAGTTCACTCGCAATCAACGTGCGCAGCGTGTCGAGCGTACTCGGATGGGCTTCAGCGTCCATGGAAGCGTTCCCTATAGTTCTACTTAGTGGTCTTGCAACCGCTGGTGCTGCTCGACTAGGGCCTGCCGATCGATCTTGCCACTTGGGAGCGTGGGCCACTCGGCGATGTGCACAAAACGATCTGGCATCGCGTGTCGCTCGAGTACGTTCAAACTGGCCCGCCGCAGCACCTTGGAATCGAGCGCCTGCTCGGCACTGTAGCAGGCCACCAGCAGGCTCCCTCTGGGGCCCGGCACGGCGCTATGGTCTGCGAAGGCCACGACCCTATGCAAAGCGGGCAGCGACTCTAGGGCCGCCTCCACATCGCTGTAGGCGACCATCTTGCCATCGCGCTTGACGCGATGATCGAGGCGCCCCAACACCTGGAGACGGCCATCGGCGAGACGCCGGCCCAGATCCGCCGTGCGATGCGCTGAACCCCCACTAGGCCGTTCCGGCTCGCCCTGTGCGTTCGCATAGCCAGAGAACCCACAGGGGTGCTCCACTGCCAACTCCCCCACCTCGCCCTCCTCGCCGAGCACGCGCAGGGTAACGCCGGTCATGGCGTGACCCACGCTCACCGCGCGAGCGTCCAGGGACAGGGTTGGACTCGATGCGGCGATAGCCCCGAGCTCCGTACTGCCGTACAAGCACACCAGCGAGCCGTGGACGCGCTCGTACTCGCGGAACACATCTTCGGCGATTCGATCGCCAGCAGTCACAGTCAGCCGATAGGAGTGCTGGCCTCGCCGCGCCCGAAGCAGCGCCTGGCAGAAGGCGGGCGTGAGGTACGCCACGGTGGGCTCGAAGGCTCGCTCCCGCGCGAAGTAAGTGAGCACATTGGCCTTTGCCTGCAGCTCGATGCTGGCGCCTGCCAACAGGGCCGGCAGGAGCCCCGCACCCAATCCGAACATGTGTGCCTGCGCGACGGGCATGACCACCCGGTCCTCAGGTCCAAGGGCAAATCGCTCAACGCAGTTCCGTGCGTTCTGCTCGAGGGCTTGCAGCGTGTGCACGGCGAGCTTGGCAGCACCGGTGGTTCCCGACGTGCGGACGTACAGGCGTGACTCCACGGCCTCCGCCCCGCACCACGAACTGTTGGTCGCGACTGACACATCCGCCCCTGGCCCGCTCGACGCTTGGGCGAGGACTCGCACGCGGCAAAAGGGAGGCGTTGGCGCCTGCACCCCCCTGGGCAGCAGCACGACGCTGCGCCCTTGTGCTAGCAGCGTCAGCAGCGTCAGCAGCGTGGGCAGGGAATTCTCGCACTCGAGGGCGACGTGTTCACGCTCGCCCATGCCACCGGCGACCAACCTGTCGCCGATGAGCTGCACCTGCTCCGGCAGCGCCGCGTAGGGCACGCGTTCCAACTCGTCGCCTAGCGTATTGCAACCGATCTCGGGATCGCCCGCCCGTTGTATCAACAATCGTTCGACCCAGTTTCGTGCTTCCATGATCGAACTTCTGTGCTACCGTCGCCTAAGAACATACGAAGAAGGCAGTTGATCGGCAAGCCTCCATGAAGACTGCGCTCGATTGGGATTACACCCGCCTGGCGGATGCTTATGTCCACCGTCCCGCTTACGCAGCCGAGGCGATCGATGCGCTCGTCAACACAGCATCCCTCGTGCCGGGCATGCCCGTTGTCGACCTTGGCGCCGGCACCGGGCATCTAACGGTGGAACTCGCCTCGCGCGAGCTGCAGGTAACCGCCGTCGAGCCTAATGACCGCATGCGCTACCACGGTGAGCGTCGCACGCAACGGACGAGCAACGTCAGCTGGATCGATGCCTTGATGCAGGACACGGGCCTCGGCGACCAGCGCTTCGCACTCACTAGTTACGGCAGTTGCTTCGGCGTCGCCGATCCGCAGATGACCTTACGAGAGTCAGCGCGACTCCTACGCCCGAGCGGCTGGTTCGCCTGCATGTGGAATCATCGCCAACTGGACGATCCCTTGCAGGCGCGCATCGAAGCCTTCATCCAGGGTTCCATCGACGACTATCGCTACGGCAGCCGACGCGAAGACCAGGGCGCTCAGATAGACGCGAGCGGCCTGTTCGGTGAGGTGCGGCGCATTGAAGCTCCGGTCATGCACACGGTCGGCGTGGACGCGTGGATGGAGGCGTGGTACTCGCACGCCACCTTGCAACGCCAGGCGGGCGAGCGCTTTACTCAGATCGTCGAGGGTATCGGCCGGATCGTCGCGCAAGACGCTGCGGATCAGATCACCGTGCCCTACACCACACGAATGTGGATGGCGCAGCTAGCGCCGCGGTAGCGAGCATCGAGCAGCAGCCTGGTGCGAAGGAGAGCGCGATGAGCGGTATTGGCGTAGGCACCGTGTGGATCAGCGGACTCTCGGCTTCGGGCAAGAGCACGCTGGCGAGCGGGCTCTGCGAACGTCTACTCCGAATACAGGCAGCCGATCCCCTGCTCATCGATGGGGAGTATATGCGCGCACGCCTCGACGATCGATACGGCCACTCGCTGACAGATCGTGAATCGGTGCTCAGACACCTCGTCGATGAGGCTGCCCGCGTAACCGCCGACCGCCGCCTCGCCGTGGTGGCTACCATCTCTCACACGCGAGACATGCGCTCCTTTGCGCGGCAACACCTGGTGCCCTTCATGGAGGTCTACCTCGATTGCCCGGCGCAGGTCTGCGCTGCGCGCGATCGCAAAGGGCACTACGCACGGGCGGCACGCGGCGAGTACGACTGCTTCATCGGCGTGACCCACCCCTACGAACCTTGGGCAGGTGAGACCCGGCCGGAGTTGGTGTTGGACACGCAGGCTCAGGAGCCTGATCAATCGCTAGCGATTTTGGTCGACGCCGTGCTCGCCAGGTTCGCACACGCGCACCCCACGCCAGCGGCCCCAGCGACCACACGCCTCCCTGGCGCACCGGTGACGCGCTAATAGCCGGAGAAAGCGGGGAAGAGTTTGCGCAACTCGCCTCGATCGATCAGGTGGTTGATCAGGCGATGGTGGTTTGCCTCCATGGCCCAAGGGTGCAGCGTGACAGTGGAGCAGGTGGCAAGCCGCTCAGCGACCTCTCGGTCGACCTCGTCTTCGGGGCAGTAGTGGACGTGGTAGGCGCTGTCAGGTGAGCTGCGTGACACCAGCTCGATGGTCTGCTCCAACGCGCCGTCGAAGTTGTCGAAGCGCGCTGGGCGCGGCGAGAAGGCCCACACCTCGCGCGCACACAGGGCGGCGCCGAACATCATCGCGCCCATGGCACCGGCTGAGTTGCCCATGCCGTAGACCTCGCTAACGTGGGGGCGCTCACGCAGGTGTTGATGATGCCAAGCGATCAGAGACTCGAAGTCTGGGGCGTCCTCACCAATGCCGTGGAGGTAGCTTTGATCGTGAGGGTCTTTGAGCAGCGTTAGGTTGCGGTCGCCCAAGGCGGTCTCCCGCAGCAGGCGCAGGAGCGGCACACCTGGGAAGCCCGCGCGCCCCGCGTACAACATGAACAGCTGCTGGCAACGCGGACGGTGCAGTGACACCACGTTGCCACTCTCGCTCTGGCGCAACCCGCGAGGCGCTAGGGGGCGGTCATCCATGGTGGCCTGCTATCGGTTCAACGTGGACGTGCACACAAGGTCTGGGATATCAATGAGGGTAGACACGCTCATCATACCTCGTCGGACATTCGGGTCGGCAGCCACCGCGGTCAAGCACCACTTCCTCTGCAGAGCGCCCTAGCCAACAAGGGAGATCAGAACACCGATGAAGACCGTTTATGTCGGCATGAGCGCGGACATCATCCACCCGGGGCACATCAACGTGTTGGAGCGGGCGGCCCAGCTTGGTGAGGTCACCGTGGGCCTGCTCACGGATGAGGCCATCGCCTCGTACAAGCGCGTGCCCTACCTCACCTACGCCCAGCGCCTGCGCGTGATCGAGAGCATGCACTTCGTCACTCGCGTAATCCCACAGCGCACCCTCGACTACGGCCCCAACCTGCGCGAGCTGCGCCCCGACCTTGTGGTCCACGGCGACGACTGGCGCACGGGGGTGCAAGCCTCCACCCGCCAGCAAGTCATCGATACGCTTCGCGAGTGGAATGCGGAGCTTATCGAAGTGCCGTACACGGAAGGAATCTCCTCCACGCGCTTCCACCAGGAGCTCAAGAGCATCGGCACCACCCCCGATGTGCGCCGCGCCCGCCTGCGGCGCCTGCTGGCCGCCAAGCCCCTCTGCAGGGCGATGGAAGTACACAACGGAATGTCCGGCTTGCTGGTGGAGTCCCTTGGCGTCGAGCACGACGGCGTTCAGCGCGAGTTCGACGCCATGTGGCTATCGAGCTTTACGGACTCAACCGCACGCGGAAAGCCGGACATCGAAGCGGTGGACGTGAGCGCGCGCCTGCGCACCGTGGACGAAGTGCTCGAGGTCACCACCAAACCGCTTCTCTACGATGCGGACACGGGCGGCAAGCTGGAGCACTTCGCCTACACCGTGCGTACGCTCGAGCGCTACGGCGTCTCGGCGGTGGTGATCGAAGACAAGGTGGGCCTCAAGCGCAACTCCCTATACGGCACCGCCGTGGCGCAACAGCAGGATACGATCGAGGGTTTTAGCGCCAAGATCCACGCCGGCAAGCAAGCGCAGGTCAGCGACGACTTTATGCTCATTGCCCGCATCGAGAGCTTGGTGCTCGGCCAGGGAATGGACGACGCCCTCGCCCGTTGCGAGGCCTTCGCAGCGGCCGGTGCGGACGGCATCATGATGCACAGCGTATGCAAGGATCTCTCTGAGATCGCGACCTTCTGCCGTCGCTACGCGGAGCGTGGGGTGGGCTTGCCCTTGGTGGTGGCCCCCTCGAGCTACGGCACTGCCTACGAACATGAGCTCCAAGCGGCCGGCGTCAACGTGGTGCTTTACGCCAACCATTTGATGCGCGCGGCCTTCCCAGCCATGCAAACGGTAGCGCAGTCTATTCTGACCCACGGGCGCGCCCACGAGGCGGAGCAGCACTGCATGACTGTCAAGGATGCGCTCGCCATCGTCGATGGCCCAAAGGACTCGGGCGCGTGAGCCCGCCGCTCGACCCGCATGCCGTGCTCACTCACTTGCGCGAGCAGGGCGTAGGGTATTTCACCGGCGTGCCGGACTCGGTGCTGGCCACCTTCTGCACTCAGCTCGACACCTTGGCGCCCGGCGAACACGTGATCGCCGCCAACGAGGGCGGCGCCATTGGCCTCGCCCTTGGAGACTACCTAGCCAGCGCCCGTGTGCCCCTCGTGTACCTGCAAAGCTCCGGCATCGGCAACGCCATCAACCCCCTGCTCTCCCTGGCATCGCCGGAGGTATACGGCATTCCCATGCTGCTGCTGATAGGCTGGCGCGGCGAGCCTGGGAGGTCGGACGAACCGCAGCACTTGCCGCAAGGGCGCGTGCTTCGCCACTTGTTGGAAGCGTGCTGCGTGGCGCACGGAGTGCTGGATACGCCCGGTGAGCGCTGGCGCGCCCAGTTCACCCAGCTCCTTGAGACCGCCCAGCACCGACAGGGCCCGGCGGCCATGATCGTGCCTGCGGGCACCTTTGAAAAACATTCGCCACCGAAGGCAACATCCGCTCTGCCGACACGGGAGGCGGCGATCGACGCGGTGCTGGGGGCCAGCGCTGACGAGACGATCATGGTGGCCAGCACAGGTATGGCGGGTCGCGAACTGTTCGAGCTGCGCACGCGCCACGGTCAGGACCATGGACGGGACTTCTACAGCGTCGGCGGCATGGGCCATGCCTCGCAGATCGCCCTCGCGATCGCGGTGCGCCAGCCCGGACGGCAGGTGCTTTGCCTGGACGGCGACGGCGCGGCCTTGATGCACCTCGGGGGCTTGGCGACGCTAGCGAGCTTGGCGCCGCCAAACCTGGTGCACGTGGTATTGAACAACGGCGTGCACGACTCGGTGGGTGGCCAGCCGACGGTGGCACAGGACATCGATCTGGTGAGCGTCGCTGCCGCGCTGGGCTACCGCCATGCGCAACGCACGGAGAGCGTCGAAACCCTATCCCGCGCCGTAAGCGCTGGCCAAGCCCGGCCAGGTCCGTGTCTTATCGATGCGCGCATCGGCCGAGGATGGCGGGCGGATCTCGGGCGCCCTACGCATTCGCCCCAGATGCAAAAGTGCAAACTGATGCGTGCCCTCGGTGCTGACTGAACTGCCAACGCACGTCGGGCGCAGATCCTTCGATCGCCTGCCTGAGCTGCTGGGAGGAGCGCGCCACGTGGCGCTAGTCCGCGGCCAAGCATCCTTCGAGGGCTGCGGCGCCAAGGCGCGCCTTAGGGACATGCTGCGCGCCGATGTGACGGTCAGGCACTTCAGCCAATTTCAGCGCAACCCCACCGTGGATGACGTGCAGCGAGGGATCAGCTGGTTGCGGGAAGGGCAGGCGGATGTTCTGCTGGCGATCGGCGGCGGTAGCGTCCTGGACATGGCCAAGGCGATCAACACGCTTTGCACGCTGCCCCAGTCCCCAAGGGAGGCACTGCTCAGCGGGACCATGCCGCAGCGAGCCGCTTTGCCGCTGATCGCCGTGCCCACCACTGCCGGCACAGGCGCTGAGGTCACGCGCTTTGCGGCGCTGTACATAGACGGCATCAAGCACTCGCTCGACCATCCCTGCCTGCTCCCCGATGCCGCCCTAGTCGATCCGTCCCTGGCGTGCTCATCTCCGCCACAACTCGCGGCCTGCGCCGGCCTCGACGCCCTCTGCCAGGCCATCGAGTCCTACTGGGCCGTAGGCGGCACGATCGCCAGTCGCGAGTACGCTGCCGAGGCCATCCGTGAACTGCTGCCCCACCTGCAGCAGGCCGTGGAGCAGGGCACTGAGCAGGCCTACACCCCTCTCAGTCGCGGCGCCTGGTTGGCGGGCCGCGCGATCGACATTTCGCGCACCACCGCTGCGCACGCGCTATCTTACCCGCTGACCGTGCACGCCGGCCTCGCTCACGGCCACGCCGCGGCGCTCACCCTGCCCTACTTCATGCGCATCAACGCCGACCGCACGTCACGGCAGCTTCAGCGCGGACTGGAGGAAGAGGAACTGGAGATCACCCTGCGTAAACTCTGGTCCTTACTCGGGTGTGGGGACGCAAACGAGGCCGCCGAGATGCTCCATGCCCTACTCCGTGCTCTCGGCATGCCGGCGAAACTGCCCGCACCTGCGATCTCCGATGGCCAAGTGGAGCGCATGGCGAGGGAGATCAACCTAATGCGCCTCGGTAACAATCCCGTAGTGATCAGCGAGCAAGCGGTGCTCGAGGCTTACCGGGGCTTGCGCTGACTTCAGCGAAGCCCCGTGCAGCCGCAGGCACGAGTGCAGGTCAGCTGTCACTCGTGTAGCGTAACGGGCTCCCCCTCGTTGGCTGCACCCACCTGGTGACTCTGCTAATCAACCTTGCCGTATGGCTGTTCGCGCTCGACGCCGTCTTGTCGGCCGTCCACGAGCTGACCGCCTGCGCGAGTCAGTGCGCGACGCTCGCGAGTACGCGAAACTGGGCTGCGCTTCTCGCCACCGTCGCCGGCCAATTACTGCTGATCGTTTGGATCATCAGCCCGCGCGCACCCGCCGCGATTGCCATCACTATCGGCGCGTTTACCGCTTGGGCAACGCTCGGGGCACCGCCGCTGGTGCTACTGGTAGCGCCGGACGTGCTGGTCAAATCCCTAACCTTGGCCCAGGTACTGCTGGCCGCTGCCCTGATCGTGAGACTGCGTCGGCACAGCGGGGGGCGCTGGTGGCTACAGCCGACGGACCTTGGCGAGAAGCGCAGTACCTTCTGGCGAGCAGCGGGCTTGGCGGTGCTCGCCACCGTGGCCAGCGTGGTACTGGTGGTGCTCGCGGCGCCGTCTGTAATCCTCTCAAGCATCACTCAGGCGACTGCAGGTTACATCACCTTTTCACGCCACGCCGTCATGCTGGAGCAGCGACGCTTCCAAGCGCATGATGGAGACAGCTCGGTCGATCTGATCGGCATGGTGCACTTCGGCGAGCAGGCGAGCTACGAAGCGCTGTTCTCCGCCTTAAGCCATCGGGACACTGTGGTGCTCACCGAGGGCGTCACCGACGTGGACGCCGTGCTCAGCGCTGGGCTGTCCTACCAGGGCTTAGCCCAGTCGATCGGCCTCACGCAGCAACCGGCACTCGCTGAATTACTCGCGAATAGCGTGGCATCAACGGCGCAGGAGACCGGTCAACAACGCGCAGCGCCAGACGGCGAGGCAACCGCCCCGTTCACCTCACACGACGTACCCTGGCCGCACATTCGCCATGCTGATGTAGACGCGCGCGAGTTCTCAGCGGCGACGATCGCCTACTTGAGCAAGGTAGGTGAGACGCTGCAGACCCGCACCTTGGAAGACTGGCTAGCGCTGTTCTCGCAAGCACCACCGACAACCTTGGAACACGACATCCTCACGCTACGGAACGAGAAGCTGCTGAGGACCCTCGACAGCGCGTTGCTGGACTACGCACACATCGTCATTCCCTGGGGCGCGCTGCACATGCCCGAGGTAGAGGCCGCATTAGTGGCACGGGGCTTTGAGCTTGTATCCGTGCAGCGGCGACCGATCATCCGCTACTCCACTCTGGTGTCGCGCCTCACGGGAACTCGCTGAGCCCTCGTGCGGAGCCAGTGGGCCGCTGATCTGCCGACAGCGCGCACACCAGGGCAAGGCTTACACCAGAGATCAGCAAACCCGGGTACAGGGGATCGATCTGGAACCAGCCGGCAGCCCCAAAACCCTGAGCTGTTCGCCACGCAATCACCGTTATCAAGGATAGGCAAACGCTCCAGAAGGTAGCTGTCGGATTGACCTGCTTGCGGAAGGTGGCCAGGGTGATGGGGATAAACAAGGACGCGGACAAAACAGTGAAGGAAATCTGTAGGAGGCCGATGATGTCCTGCAGTGTCCACGCCATCAGCAGTGCCAACAGGCCGATCACCACCGAGGCTCCTATCCCCAAGCGCAGAATGGCGCCCTCCTCCATACCAGGGCTGATGAACCGCGCATGGAGATCCTTCGAGTAGTTGGCGGAAGCGGAGAGTATGCAGATGTCGGCACTCGACATGATGGCGGCCAGGATGGCCACCAGCACCAAGCCCTTGAGCCCTACGGGAAAGGTCTCGAGCACGAAGACCGTGAGGATCCCATCGGCGACTTGTGCCTCCGGGAACAGGACGGCTGCCGATAGTCCGAGCCAAGTGGCCGAGATGGCCATGGGGATGATGAACAGCACGGCCAACAGCGCTCCGTTGCGCGCTGCCTGCGGATCGCGTGCGGCATAGCACCGCGTGTAGCTGTCCATACTCACGTAGAAGCTCATCACGATCGAGGCGACGAGAGAGACGATGTTGCCCCATCCGGAAGCACCGAGATCGAACTGAGCGGCCGGGAGAGCTGCACGCAGATCTGCCCAGCTGCCCGTTTTCGCTATCGCGATGGGCATCCCCACGACCACCAGACCCACGAGCAGCAAGGTGAACTGCATCCAGTCGGTGTAGGTCACCGCGAGATAACCGCCGACTGCCGTGTACCCCACCACCACCGCGGCGGCCACGATCAACGCCAGATGGAACTCCCAACCCAACAGCACCTGCAGGATGGCCGCCGCTGCGACCAACTGCCCAGCTGACACGGCGACGAAGGAGATCATCATCACGATCGTGGAGACCAAGCGTGTCTTGGCATCAAAACGGTGTTCGAGATAATCAGGGAAGGTGAAGTGAGCGTGCTCGTCGCTTTCCTGCTTAATGCGCGCCGCCATGGTCAATCCGAACACCAGGCAACCCAGGGCGATGGCGGCGATGTACCACACCGATGTGATGCCGAGTTCGAAAGCACGCGAGGACGAACCGACGATGGATGCCCCACCCACCCAAGAGGCCATCCACAGACAGGCGATGGTGACTGGCCCTAGACGGCGCCCCGCCAGGTAGTAGTCCTCCACCGTCTCTTGCTTGCGCAGCGCGTAGATGCCCAGCGCAATCAGCATCACCAGGTAGGCGAGGAGAATAGAAGTGTCGATCCAAGTCATCGATCGGGCAAGGGCCTAAGGCGCAACACGGATAGCGGCACACTGACAGACTCGAAGAGTCGATACACGTCAGCTTAAGCGACCGCTTCCCGATGAAGCTCCGCCATTCGCTGCAACTTCTCGGCAAAGGGCGAGGCTTTCGAGCTGGTCAGCAGCAAGTTCTCGGTAGCTCTGGTCATGGCCACGTACAACAACTTAGCATCTTCCCGTTGACGTGCTCCATCTCCCCCTAGCGCGCCGATCCCGGCCGTCACGACAGTGGGAAACTCCAACCCCTTGCTGCTGTGCATGGTCAGCACCTTGACCGTCGGTTCCCCCGCGCTCAGCTTGCGCTTGCTCGCAGAGTCCTTGAGCCATTCGTGAGGCACGCCAGCTTGCGTGAGCGCATCGCTGATCCCTTTCCCCATCCACCCATGACAGTAGTGCACGCACATGTCGCCCCAAGGGGTTCCTCGTGCGTCGTGGAGCTTGCCCCACATACGAGCGATGTAAGCGGCCTCCTCCTCGAAACTGTCAAAGACGCGTACCGCGGGCAGCGCTCCATGCCGACGTCCTTGAGCGAGAAGCCGAGCCCTTCGGTGCGCTTGTAGAGGGATTGCGTATCGTCGCAAAGCAACGGCAGGGAGTTGCTGTCGGGATCTACCATGTCGACGACTAGGCGAAGCCAATCGCGTTGAAGTCATGTCCTTCGTCGATGAGGATGGCGCCATACTGGCCGCGGGGAATACGCCCCTTGCTCACCTGCTCGATAAGCAACTCGATCGCTGCGTCGAAGTTATCTCCCACCGGCGCCGGGGCGCGAAATTGTAGGATCTGAGCGGAGTGTTTGCCCAGCGATGGATGCTGGAGATATTGACCCGATCGTTTACGCCGTGCTCATCGATGAGGGCGCGAAGGCGAGCAGCGAGCGCCACGTTGTAGCAAAGCACCAAGATAGGTTTGCGCAGGAACTTTGCAAGGTGGCGGCAGCGATACCCCAGGATCATCGTCTTGCCAGAGCCTGCGACGCCGTGGATCACGCGATGGCCTGCGCCAGCCCCCGCGTGAGCTTCTCCCTGGCACCCGTGCTACTCGCTGAGCGTCACCCTATCTACCAAGCGGCCCACCAGGCGTTTGGCGAAACGCCTCTCACCGGCCTGCATCCGGTGAAGCCAACTGTTGATTGGTGGAATGAGATCAGCCATTTGCTACGCTCGGCACGCGACGTACAGGCCATAGTGCCCTCGCCGAGTACGTTTTGGCCCATCCAGGAACGGTGAGACGCTGAGAAGAGGCCCCCGGGGCGACCCGCTCGCCGGCGACCCCCTAGCCTACCGGTACGGCCCCTAGGTAAGCACGAGCAGGCACGTAAAGGGGATCAGCCCTTTGTGCGCAGGTCGCGGCGGCGCCCATTGATCGGATCTGACACCGGCGCGTGCGATATCGGCGCTGCAAAGAGCACCTATGAGTTGCTGCTCCGTTGTTTACGTGCGCAAGCGCCTGAGCGACGCCCTGCAGCGCCCTATCCAACCGTGTGCAACAGCATCATGAGCTCACTCATCCCAAATGACCTACCAACGTCTCAGCCGGAGTGGCCCGGTGCGATCAGTCGCTTGTCCATTCTCCGTCCCCGGGGCACGAACACTACGATCCGCAGGGCGCCAGTAGAGAGCGCGAGTCTGATGAGTACGTTGAGTGAAATCGAGATTGTCATCGCGGCGATCACCGCTATCGACCGCTGGCACGGCGTCAGTGCAGACGACCGACCGACCTTGGAAACGCATTTACGTAGCGATCTGGACCTGGACCTCGTGCGCGTGGCCGAACTGAGCTGCGCGTTGCGAGTGCGTATGCCCTCGCTTCCCGCCGAGTGCATTACGGAAGTGCTCAACCGATCCTATCGGGAGGATGCGACACTCGGCGAACTCGCCGGGGCGCTGGAGGCGCAATCGCACGTCTTTGCGTGGCGTGACGAGGCCCGACGCTAGGAAAGGATCCTGCACTCGCGCGGTGCGCCCGCTTGCGTAGAGACCCTACCAATCACCCCGCTTCACCCACGCCCGCGCGTCGATGTCATAGTCGTGAAGCCCGGTGGTAAGCAGGCTGGACGTCGAGCGCCGCTGGAGGCGGGCGTCGGCCACGCAAGCGCAGTAATCAAGCCGACGCCGCGTGGACTCCGGTAAGTGACGCCGTGGCGTCAGCCCGTCTCCCAGCTCATCATGGTATTCATACACCCAGAACAGCGTCGTCCCAGCTGTAGATCGTAAGCTCAACCTTTGACACTCGCGCGATGTACCGCGATACGAGCCCGGCTGCCTGACGAGAACTCTCACCCAGCAGACGCCAGAACATTCTCTCAGACAGCTCACCGCCGCCACTACGCACCCGGATAGGGAACGCCCGGGTGGGAGTGGCAGCATGCGCCTCTACTACTAAGTCCACCGCATCAGTGAGGTACTGGGCGGTCGCTTCCAGGCACTCAAGCGAAAAGTTCGCCACCGTTACCACCAGCGCAGCTGGATCCCACCCGAGTGGTGATTTGGGTAGGTCCTCGAAGCCGCTAGTAATTTCCACGTCGATGCCTCGTCGCTGAGTGGTAACGGGGAACCGGAACTAGACGAAAGGCCCCAAAGGTATTCCCTCAGTGTACCCTCTCGCCACATCGCGCAGAAACTGGCGAAACGCTGGCGTTGACAACGTATCGCAGGCATCCAGAAGCAGCTGCATGGTTTCGGAGCCGTGCAGCAAGCTGCTGTTGCCAGGATGCGGAATCGCGCTCGAGTTGCCCTCCTGCCCCGTGGTCGATGAGTCCGGCAAGCAGGTACCGTTGACTCTATCATCGACATCGATGTCATGTCGATTGCTCGCGCACGCCCGCAACTCCTCCGCCAGCACGAGGTCTTGGCCATCGCCCTTCGGCATAGTGTGGTGCGCCTGCGTTGGGAGGTTATTCTCCTCGGCGCCATCACACCAACAGTCGGTCAACTTTAGATTATCCTCGAGCCGTGAGGATGAAGGCGTACGACCGTTCGCTAACTAGTGGCCCAAGGTGTCGGAAACCGGGTCGCACTCTGGGTTGATCGCATATGCCCCGGCCATGGTTTCGAATGCCTCTCCTGTGTACGGTGGTGGCCCAACATCAGGAATCTGCTCATCCTCGGCTTCACCGAGAACTGCCAAGGCACCTGAAAGCGCTACGTCAGCTACTGTCGAGAGCCCCCATCCCCCTATCGTGACGATCAGACCGACGTCATCGGCGACACCAATCACCGTAAGATCGTCGGCAATGATGACCGTCGTCGCTATCACGGCAGCAGCGCGACCAAGCCTGACGGATCGCCTGATGTCGGTAATGGCGCCACGGACCTTATCAGGGTGCACATTCCCGAGCACGGTGTCGAGAAACCCTGGTTCTGCGCTCGCTGCAAAGCTGAATCCGCACCGTCGTTGCACGCCAGCCAATGCATCCACTAGAGCGTACGCGTCAGGGCAGAGGTTCTGCGCCAGAAGCGAGCGCGTGCCAGTACAGAAGGTAACCGGCCGAAGAATGAACTCAAACGAATCGATGCTGCCGAAGTTAGTCACGACCGGAATCAGCACTGTGGTGCAAGACGGTAGGAAAGAATTGAAGATATCAATGGTTCTGATCACCGTGACCGCCACCACGCTGGCCGTGCGCCACACCGAAGACTGAGGTCACCACCAACAAATGCAGTAGCGAAAGAATGAACACTCTTCTCTTCATCAAACCACCCCTTCGAAAGCCGGTCATGCGTGAAATCAAAAAAAAGCCATATTATTCCATTAACTAAACATAACTATTCGCTAGCGGAAGAGAGTGGCAATCCGCCGCAAGTCCGTCAATCGAGTTCCCCTACGGAAGGACGAGCGGCTACAGAACCGCTTGCATATCTCGAGACAACGCTGAGAAAAGCGCCAGTCCTACGACTACACGTAGACGACCCAGGATTGCGTGATCACCGTAGGCAACGGCCACCGACAATGCGTTGAGGCCACAAAGGCGACGCGACAGGGCACCCCCAGTCTGGGATTGGGACCGTAGGCACGCCTGAGTCAGCAGGGGGTCGGGGGGCAGACGTCAGCAGGACTTAGGAAACTCTAGTGTCCTGAGTTGGAAGTTCGTTGATGAACTCGCACGCGAGTTGTTGTCCCTGAGCGCGGCGCGAGGACGAGCGTGGCAGGTCCCACGGGAGGAGGCGCAACCCAGACCGGCGGAGGCGTACGAGTTGGCGGCCCGGATCATGCGGTCCTCCTCGCCCTCGGCAAACACCACCCGGCGCGGGTTGTCCCGAACCTTGTCGAGGAT
>JBCCWS010000034.1 GCA_039193195.1 Pseudomonadota bacterium | reverse complement strand
CTGCATGAGCGACCCCAACACTCGGAAAACGCCGGCCTCAACCCTGAGAACGCCTCACAGGCACTCGCTCAGCTGCGGTCAACGCCCTACGATCTCATCTCAGGGGCTCAACGCCACACCTCATGAATAAAGCAGGCTAGAGGTGCTCCTCGAAGTACGCGGTCATCGTATCGTGTAGGTGCAGCGACGTGCCCTCGCCGGAGTCGATGCGATGGTCGCGGTTTGGGTAGGAGAGGAACTCGAAGCGCCGGTTGTGCTTGACGAGTTCGTTGATCAAGCGTTCGCTGCCCTGGTAGTGCACGTTGTCATCGCCCGTGCCGTGCACCAGCAGCAGTCTGCCCTTCAGGTGCTTGGCATGGGTAATGGGCGAGGCCTGGGTGTACGCGTCCGCGTAGTCCTCGAGCAAGCCCGAGTAACGCTCCTGGTAGATTGCGTCGTACAGGCGCTGGTCCGGCACGGGGGCGCGCGATACTCCTACGTGGTACTGATCGGGGTAGCGGAACAGCATGTTGAGGGTCATCGAGCCGCCTCCCGAATGGCCCCAGATGCCCACGCGGTCGGGATCGATGAAGTCGAAGCGGGCGAGCATCGCCTTCAGCGCGTCCGCCTGATCGCGCGCGGAGAGGATACCGATCTGGCCGTACACCGCTTTACGCCAGTCCCGGCCGCGCGGGGTGCGAGCTCCGCGGTTGTCGACTGAGGCGACCAAGTAGCCCCGTTGGGTCATGAGTAGGTGCCAGAGCGTGCGCTGATCCTTCCACTGGTCAACGACGGTCGTTCCGGCGGGCTCACCGTACACGTAGAAGAGGATGGGGTAGCGTCTCGTCGGGTCGAAGTCCGGCGGGTACATCAGGAAACCGTCTAGGGGCACGCCGTCTTGGGCCGTGACGCGGAAGAACTCGTGGCGGCCGAGTTCGAGCGCATCGAGCTTCTCGCGCAGGGCGGCGTTGTCTTCCAGCGTGCGGGCGCGAACGTGGTCCGGCAGGGCGACCAGGTGGTACTGCGCGGGTTGGTCGAAGCGCGAGTGGGAGTGCACGGCCCAAAGGCCATCGTCCGAAATGTCGTAGGCGTTGGTGCCCGCAGTGTCGGCGGGGGTAATGCGCTTGGGGGCGCCCTCGCTGTCGAGGGGCGCTTGGTAGAGGTAGCGTTGGGTGGCGTCGTCTGGCGAGGCGACGAAGTAGATTCGGTTGTGATCCTCATCGACGTGCACGAGTGCCACCACGTCGAAGTCTCCGGGGGTGAGGTCCTGCACCCGTCCGCCGTCGCTGGACACGCGCAGCACGTGGCGCCAACCGCTGCGTTCGCTCATCCATGTGAAGGCGCGGCCGTCATCCAGCCAGGTGACGTCGAAGAAGTCGTCCAGGTGCTCGTTCTCACGTTCGACGAAGATGGGCTGGGTCTTGCCGCTGGTGGCATCGCCGTAGTAGAGCGTGTTGGTATCCTGCTTGCGGTTGACGTGTTGGATCAGCACCGCGTCGCTGCGATCGCCGGCCCAGTCCATGCGTGGGATGTACATCTGGCGCGGGTCGCCCGGCAGATCCATCCACACGGTGGCTCCGCCGCCGATAGTGACCACGCCGATGCGTGCCGCGGACACCGTCTCACCGACCTTCGGATAAGGCAGATGGGTAAGTGTCGGGTAGAGCTCATCGGTGTTATTGATGAGGACGAAGTCGCGCACGCCGCTCGTGTCGAACTGCCAGAAGGCGATGCGGCTGCCGTCGGGGCTCCAGCGAAAACCGTCGCGGATCCCGAACTCCTCCTCGTAGGCCCAGCTGGTGATGCCGTTCAAGTTGGCATCGCTCTCACGGCTGGTGAGGCGGGTGATCTCGCCGGACGACAGGTCTTCCACGAATACATCGGCATCTCGCGCGTAGGCCACCTGGCGTCCGTCGGGTGAGAACTTGGCAAACTGCAGGCTCGCGGGCTCAGCGATGCCGCCCAGCTGGCGCAGCTTGCCGCTGTCCAAGGAGAGCACCCAGTAGTCGCCACGAGTTTTCTTGCGCCACACCTTTTGACTGTTGGTGTACAGCAGGAGCTGCGTGCGATCCTCGCTCCAGTGGTAGTCGTCTACTACCAGCGGCTCATCGGCGCCCGCAGGGGTGAGTTGAGGGAGGCCCACGAGCACCGTTCTCTCGCCCGTCTCCGCGTCATAGCGTATGATTTCCTTAGGTGGGTTCTCGTCGTCTTCGGCGTCAGTCTCACCGTCGGCCTGCGCGACCTCGAGCATCGCGTAGCCGCCATCGGGGAGCCACTGCAGGCGCTCTGGCTTCGCTGGCTTGTAGTGCTTCTCTTCGAAGATGGCCTCGTTCGTGAGCAGTCTGGCGCTGGTAGGCGCCGTATCGGTGGTGGGCACGACGGCGGCTCCTTGGGTTTGCGCGCCAGCGGCAGGCAAGGCCGAGGCGAGGAGCCAGACCGGGACGGCGAGCAGGCAGAAGGAACGGGCACGAATCATGGTGGCACACTACGGCTGGAATAATAGTTCGCGCTCCGCCGATCGGTTGTGCGACCCCGTTGCGCCCGAGCGTTGTCGCCCGCTTCGCGAGCCTCAACGGGCGCAGATGATCCGCTGGTGCCCGCCCCCAGCGCAAGCGTGCGGCGCAGCGTTGGCTCGCGAACCGCCGGCCTAGTGTGCGGAAGTGGCTAGTACCGGGTAGAGGGAAGCCACGAGCAGCAGCGCCATGGACCAGTTGAAGGCGCGCAGGCGGGCGGGGCTCGACAGGATCGATCGCAGCTGCTCGCCGAGTACGGTCCAGGCGCTCACGCAGGGCAGATTGATGAGGGCGAACACGCTGGCCACGAACAACACGGCGAGCAGGCTCTGCTTTGGCGCGTACACGGCCACCGAGGTAAGTGCCATGGTCCAGGCCTTTGGGTTCACCCATTGGAACGCAGCCGCCTGCCAGAAGTTGAACGGGCGACCCCGCGCCTGCCCGTGCCGCGCGGGTGCCGCCGCCGTACCGATCTTGAAGGCTAGGTACAGGAGGTACAGCACGCTGACGATCTTCAGCACCGTATAGCTGGCAGGGATCGCGGTGAATAGGCCCATCAGACCCAGGCCCACGATCAGCACCATGAAGCCGAAGCCCAGGCCTACGCCCAGCATGTGCGGAATGGTCCTGCGGAAGCCGTAGTTGGCGCCGCTCGCCATGAGCATCAGGTTGTTCGGTCCCGGGGTGATGGAGGACACCACCGCGAAGGCGGCCAGGCCGCCGATAAGCTCGATGTTCATGGCTCTAGTATTCGGCAAGATCGACGAAATGTGCTTGCATGATTGCGTAAATTTACGCTATACACGCAACTTATGGCGGCGCTGGACAAGACAAACAACAGAATCTTGCATGAGCTGGTGAGCGATGGGCGTGTTACCAACGCCGAATTGGCCGACCGCGTTGGCCTGTCCGCCTCCGCCTGCCTGCGCCGGGTGCAGGAGCTTGAGCGCAGCGGTGTGATCAGTGGCTACCGGGCCGTGCTCGACCGAGCCGCAATGGGTATCGGCTTTACGGCCTACATCGCCGTGGGCCTCTCTAGCCACACTTCCGAGTCGCAGCACGCCTTCGAGGCGGCGATCGTGCAGTCGCCGGAGGTGCGTGAGTGTCACAACATCACCGGTGCCTTCGAGTACCTGCTGCGGGTGGAAACGGCAGATCTGGCCGCCTACAAGATCTTCCACACCGATGTGCTCGGCACCTTGCCCCAAGTGCGTACGATAACCACGCACGTGGTGATGGAGTCGGTGAAGGACGAACGGGCCTGAGCTGGTGTAGGGGCAGCCTTGGTCCTTCCGATCCTTCGGTGGCCGCGCGGTTGGCGCGGCATCTCGAGGTCCGCGTGGGTCGTCGACCTGTAGGCAACCGCCCGTCCGCCTCGTGGCGGGGGCGTCCGCGCGACACCGCGGACGCGGGCTAGCGCTCTCGCACGAGCGTGCCCAGCGGGGGAGGAAAGTCGATACGCTCGAAATCAGCGCTAACCCGCCCCGTCAACGCAAGCGCACCCATGCCAGTGGCAGCGAAGCTCACCAGCACCGTGCCGGTGTCGGTGCGACGGCCGGATACTTCCACCACGCCGATAGGAAGCGACAGGCGTCCGGTCAACACCCCGTCCCCAAGTTCGAACAGCGACAAGGCGAACGGCCGCCCCTGCGCGCGGTAGGAGCCAGAGACGCCGCGAGGCTCTGCCAACGCCGGCACCTCTAGTCGAAAGATCCCGTCACGCGTGTTGTCTTGCAGAAAGAACGCGCCTGGCCTGCCGGCGCTGACCAGGCCGGTGGTACCGCCATGGCGGACACCGTCCAAATCAAACTCCAGGTCCTGCCGCCCGCCGAGGCCTACAGAATGCACTTGCCCGCTGAAGCGCTCGTAGAGAACGAAGCTCTGTAGCGCTGGGTTGTGCGCGAGCGCCCCGATACCGAAGAAGGTGTCGTTGGCGGGAGTGCCACGTGTCAGGAGGGGTGTGACGAGCTGGAGCCCGCAGTCTCGATCGAGGACGATCACGTCGGGCTCGTTCACCACTACCAGGGCATCCAGCGCCGGCAGCGCGCCCACACTGGTGGCGACGATGGCGCCGATCGCCTCCAGTGAACAACGGTCGTTCACCACCCCGGTGGCGTTGTCGATGAACACGAGCTCCGGTGGACTGATATCGCTTACGACGATCTCGTCCGTGGAGGGAAGATAGCCGACCGCCAGACTGCCCAGCAGGCCCAAGGGTTCCAGGGCGATACTCCGCGTCACGGCGCAGGTGGTCGCATCGAGCACGTTGAGCTGGAGCAGCACGTTGTCGATATAGAGAAGCTCGTCGCTCTGCTCGATGTAGCTGACGTCCGTGACAGACCCGAAGAACTCCGTCGGACATACGAGCACGCTCGTGCCGCGAACGTCGGCCCGGATTAGCTCGTCACTGATGAAATCGACTAGGTAGAAGCGCTCGATGGCGTCGTCGTAGGCGAGGCCGGTGACATCACCGGCGCCAAGCCCCTCGAGGGTCTGCCAGGCGTCACGCCGCTCCAGCGACGCGTTCAAGTAGACGATGAGATCCGTGGCCTCGTCGGCCACCGCGTAGAGGCGCAGATCCTCCAGGTAGGTGACGTCGACCGGGCGGCTAATGCCAGCCTCGCTCAGATCCCCGCTTGACACGAGCGTGCAGGGACCGCCGTCTAGCACGTCGAGGTGGATCGCGGTGGCCTCGTTGCGCAGCCCGTCGACCACCAGGTACTGGGCGAGATTCGGATCCCAGGCTATGCCCGTTGGCGAGCCGGCCCCGAGGGCTACCAAGTCGCAAGTGCCCTCTAGCGCGCCTGTCGTATCCGTCGCGAACACGCGTGCCTGCGTGGCGTCGACGAAGGCGTAGCGCGCTGTCTCGCTGTCGTAGGCCACCCCTGCGGGGAGGCTCATGCCGATCGCTGCGAGATCCCACTGCGTCATGGCTTGGCATTGGTCGTCGATCAGGGTGGCGCGGCGCTCGCCCGCATCAACGGCGAGCAGCGCCTGGGTCGCGCCGTTCCACACCACACCCGCCACGTTGTCGCCGATCGACTCTGCGAGGGAGCATCGGGCCTCGCCGATGGGGACGCGAGCCCCGTGAGCGACTGTCGCGAATGAAAGGAGGGCGAAAACGACCGACCCGACGGCCGAGAGACGGAGAAACATGATCGACTACTTCCTTCTAACGATGCTCGCGCCATGCAGCTGCGATGGTGGTGCGCCAAGGCTAACAACCCCTAGGTAGCTAGGTGGCTTCGCAGGCGTCCGTCACCCCCGAGGGACCGGGCGGCGAGAACCGAAGGGAGAAGAGCCTCAACGCATCGGCACCGTTGACGATGCCGTCGCCATCGAGATCTGCATCCGGATCATCGGTGCCGATAACGTCTCGCATGATGAACCAGTCCCGAGCGTCGACCACGCAGTTGTCATCCAGATCAGCGTCGCAGCGATTGCCGTAGCCATCGCCGTTCGAGTCGCGCTGATCCGCGTTCGCAACTAGGGTGCAATTGTCCGCGTCGTTCGCGATGCCATCCTCATCGAGATCGGAGTCTTGGCGCCCGTACACGACGTAGGCCGCGCCGTTCTCGCCAGCGGTAGGTGAGCCGACGACGAGATCTTGCAGTCCGTCGCCATTCACGTCACCGCCCGCCGATACGGAGGCACCGACCCGCCCGCGGGCACCCTCACTGCTCACGACCACGAAGCCATCGGTACCGTCGCCGCCGTTAGCCTCAAAGAGGCCAGCGAGATTGATTGTTGGCGCAAATCCCCCGGGCTGACCGAAGAGCACGTAGGCACGACCGTCCGCGCTCGTATCACTGCCGGCGCCGATCACCAGGTCCACCAGCCCATCGTTGTTGACGTCGCCCGTCGCGAGGTCGCTCAGTGCCAGCACGTCCTCGATGGTGGCGATGATATGCGTGCCCAGGGAACCGTCGCCGTCGCGCAACTCCGATAGGTCGAGTGCTGGCGGAAAATCCCCGTCGCGCCCATACAGCACGAACACCTCGGGCGCCTCGTTGCGCCCGCGAGACGCCGTGATCACCAAGTCCGATAGGCCGTCCTGGTTGAAGTCGACTCCCCCCAAGATCGGCCCCCCCAGTCCGGCGGGCTCCACCTCGGCCTTGATCAGGAAACCGAAGGTGCCATCGTTCGCACCTTCCGCGAACTGCCGCACGTCGTAGCGCGCAGGATTGAACACGCTGCTGCCGTAGACCACGAACACCTGGCCCAGTCCGCCCGCACCGACCGCCACATCGTCGACGCCATCGTTGTTGATATCGCCCGCGCCGGTGATCGAGGAGCCCACCGTGCTGCGCTGGAAATAGCCGTCTACGACGAAGCCGCGACTCCCGTCGTTGCCGCCGCCGGGTGTGATCTCGAGGAGGTCGTTGCCGTTCAAGCGAGCGTCCGTCGGTCCGAACACCACGTATGCTCGCCCCGTGGCCTGCGGTCGCGGCACGCTCGGCAGGGCCGCCCCGGGTCCGCCGATACCGAGATCGTCAAACCCGTCCCCGTTGACATCACCCACGTTCGCGATCGCCGAGCCTGACTTTTCATCCTGGCCTCCGGGGGGAGGTTCTCCACCGGGCACCGATCCCACGTAATTGGAGCCGATGTCGAAGAAATTGAACTCATCGGCATCGACGATGGGACCGAAGGGAAATGGCTGCACACCGTCGAATCCGTTCAGTAAGTAGCTAACGCCTACGGAGCCGAACTCGGGGCTCGCGAAGAGCAGATCGCCGATGCCGTCACCGCTGATGTCGCCGACATCGGCAGCCGTCTCTCCCAAACCCACCTGCCCCGATGCACCTAGGATTAGAAAGCCAAGGGAACCGTCAGGTAGCTGCTCAGCCTCCAGTCGCGACAGGTCGAACTCAGCGCCGAGCGTAGGGCCGCCGTAGACCACGAACAGCCCGCCAGCCCGAGTACGATCAGGAAAATCGTAGGCATCCGCGCCGACGGCAATATCGGCGACGCCGTCGTTGTTCAGATCCTGAGCGGCGCTTACGGCGATCCCGGCGCGGTCGTCGGCCTGGGCGCCGACTAGGACCACGCCCACACTGCCGTCGCCGCCGTTCTCTGGCAGCAGATCGAGCACGTCGATCTCAGCGGGGAAGGACGAGGCCAAAGGCACGAGGGGCCAGAACCCCGCAAGGGCAAAGCTAACCTGGCAGAACGCGTTCAATAAGGTGGGGGGAGTCGTTTGGCAACGCATCGAAGCACTCCTTAGCTTTCCACGTGGCGGCGACCGGTCGACTGACAGCGAGCTCACCTGCCTAGTAACAAGTGATGTCAGGCACGCGGCGCAACGCTCGGACAAGCTGCTTAACGACACCGCGCGCCTAAGGCTCGCAGTATCGAGGTCTATGCGTCAACCGACATGCGTTACACAGGTCCGCCGACCGCAGATGTCCAGACAACTGCACGCCACTAGCGCCTGGCCAGCCCGAGGGGGTAGGTTGCGAGGGCTATGGGCAGCCATCTAGGCTAATAGCCAGAAACTCACTGAGGTATCACGGATGACGCTTCACGCACGCTTCACGGTCTGGATATTGATGGGATGCTCTGCGCTCTCCCCCGCATTGGCCAGCGAGTCACTTGGGGGCGAGTGTTTGCCGCGGGTCACCGTTGTGTCCGCGCAAGATGATGGCCCGGGGACCTTGCGTCGTGCGATCCAAGTGGTTTGCCCCTCGGGGACCATCGACTTCGATCTTCCGTTTCCCGCTAGCATCGCGCTCGCCGGTGATCCGCTCGAGATCAACAAATCACTTTCCATCGATGGCCCGGGCGCGGAGCTGCTCACCATCGGTCCCAACGGTGATCGACTCATCGAGATAGGTCAGGCGAGTGTGGTGGTGCGAGGCGTCACCCTGGCCGGCGGCACCAACTTCTCCTCCGGTGGCGGCATCTTCAACCGCGGTCAACTCACCCTGACCGACGCCGTAGTGAGGGACAATTTCATCGATGGATTCGGCCTTGCCGAGGGCGCCGGGATCTACAACACCGGCTCGCTGACGATTGAGCGGGTGACCATCGCCCGCAATACGGTGACGGCCACGTTCCCCGCCACGGTGGAAGGCGCGGCGATCTACAACATGCGCGGACGAGTGCTGATCGTCGATAGCACCTTGGACCGCAACGAGGCGCGCGGCTCGGGGTTTTCCGCGGTGGCCGCCCTGCTCAACCAAGGCGGTGAAGTGACGCTTCGCAACACCACTGTGTCCGGCAACGCCACCACCTCCACCGACCTCTCTACTGCCATCATCGCCAACAAATCAGGCGGGCTGATCACGATCGAGCAGAGCACGATCACCAACAACACGGCGACGGGTTTTCTGTTCGCCAATGTGTTTGCTAGCGGAGGTCTCATCACCCTGAGGAACTCGATCGCCGCAGGGAACACGGTGTCGCGCACCTGCAGCGAGCCGACCGTGCTGCGCTCGCTCGACTTCAACGTGTTCAACGACGGCACCTGCGGCCCCTTCGAGCCGGGGGATCGCACGACACGGGTGCCGGCGCTGCTGCCCCTCGGTCGCTACGGCGGCCCCACGGACACGGTGGCCCTGCTGCCGGACGTACTTACCTTGGATGCGGGCGACCCGAACAACTGCGCACCGACGGATCAGCGCGGGGTCACTCGACCGCAGGGCGTCGGCTGCGACATCGGCGCTTTCGAATCTCAGGCGGTGGACCTGGTGCTGAGAAAGCGAGTCAGCGTGGACGTGCCGGTCGGCGCTGGCGCGCAGTTGCGCTACACGCTCGAAATCACCAACGTCGGCTCTTCCCCCACGGCTAGCGCCGTGATCACCGATACGTTGCCGCCGGAGACGATATTCGTGGGGCCGGTCACGCTGAACCCACCGCAAGCGGATGCGATCCTGGCGGACGACGCAGCCGATTTCCCAACCGTGGCCCGCAACGTCTCCCTAGCGCCGGGTGAGACGGTGTTACTGACCGTGCCCGTGGCCATCGCCGCGGATGCGCCCGTTGGCGCCATCGTCGTCAACACGGCCGAGGTGATCAGTGACGAAGACCCCACGCCGTTCTCGGATACGGCCACCGTGGAGACCTGCGCCTTGAACGCTGTGGTTACCATAGCCGGCGACGAGCGCGTCCCGGGCAGCCTGCGCCAAGCGGTGGCGTTAGCTTGCCGCAACGGCGAGGTCACCTTCGATCTACCGCCCGGCTCGACCATCAAGCTCAACCGGGGCCCGATCGTGCTGGACAAACCGCTGACGATCCGTGGCCCAGGAAGGGGTCTCGCCTTGCAAGCCGTGAACAGCCGACACTTCACTATCGATCGCACGGATGCACGCATCAGCGATCTCAGTCTGATCGGTGGCCGAGCCGAGCAGGGCGGGGCGATCTTCTCCGAGTTCGCCGGGCTCGAACTGAGCAATGTGGTGATCGCCGGCAACGCGGCCCGGGAGGCGGGCGGAGGCATCTACCAGCTCGGCGGTAGTCTGGTGATCGATCAATCGTCCTTCACCAGTAATCGCGCTCTCGGCGCGCGGGGCGGTGGTGCCATCTTCAACGATGGCGGCGTGCTCGAGCTCACGCGCAGCGCGCTGACCAACAACGTGGTGAGCGAGATTGGCGGCGCCCTATCGATGACGACTGGCGACTTCGGTCCCACCACGGTCTCCATCAGTAGCAGTACGATCTCCGCCAACCAGGCCGGCATAAGTGGCGGCGGGATCCACGTGGGTATCAATGCCATGCTCACGGCGCGCAGCAGCACGATCGCCAACAACTTCGCGCCCAACGGCGGCGCTGGCATCGCCAACGACGGTGAGCTGAGCAGCATCCGCCTGTCCAACACCATCGTCGCGGGGAATGCCCCCGCGCCTGACTGCTTCGCAAGCAATCTCGCGATCGAGTCGGCCGGCGCCAACCTCGACAGCGACGACAGCTGCAACCTGACGGCAGCAAACGATCTGCCTGGCGTCGACCCGCTGCTGGACGCCTTGCGCAACAACGGCGGTCCGACGCTCACCAACGCGTTGCTCCCCGCCAGCCCCGCGATCGACATGGGTACGCTGGCGCAGTGCCCGAGCTTTGATCAGCGCGGAGTCCTAAGACCGCAGGATGGGGACGGCGATCTACAGGAGCGGTGTGATATCGGCGCCTTCGAGGTCACTGCTGCGCCGGAGTGAACACCGTGACGAGCCGGTCCGCCACACGTGCTCTCAAGCCAAGCTGCAGGGGCGAGGGCGAGATCGCCCGGAGTCTCACGAGCGCCTCCCGCGCGAATAGGCCGATCCGTTAGGCTTCGCAAAAGGCGAGCTGCTTGTGCACCCACACATACAACAAGCGAACAGACATGACCCACTTACATCTCCCTAGCAGCGTGCGCCTCGCCCTTGGCTTTGGCGGCCTGGCGCTATTGAGCAAGCTCGCCGCAGCGGCCGATCCCTTTCCTGCCCAGCTCGACCTCGATGCGCTGCCGAGCGATGAGGGCGTGCTCATCAATGAACGGCCTGGTACCTGGCGCTTTGGCTACGCCGTGGAGATGGTGAGTGACGTCAACGGTGATGGCATCGACGATCTGCTGATCGGCGCCCCCTACACGCCCGTAGGCGACAGTCCACGTGCTGGAGTCGCCTACGTCATCTTCGGCAACACTGAGCTCGGCGCGGATGGTCCGGTGCAGATTCCCGGCCTAGCGGTGGGCGAGGGGTTGAGCATCCTCGGCCGCCGGCCGGAGTCACAAACCGGGGCTTTCGTGAGCGGTGCCGGCGATGTCGACGGCGACGGCCTCGATGACATCCTGATCGGGGCCCCTAACTTCGTGGTGCTGTACGGCGATCCCAAGGCTGGCGAGACGTACCTGATCTTCGGTTCGGAAGCCCTAAGCGAGCGCAACGAACTGGATCTCAACGCCCCCGGTACCGACGACGTGGTGGTGCTGGCACAGCCCGCGCCCACGGATGCCTACCGCTTCGGTCGCCAAGTAGGTGCGATTGGTGACGTCAACGGCGACGGCCTCGACGATTTCGTCGTGAGCGGCGAGTACAGCCAAAACGAGGGCGTTGCGTTCGTCGTCTACGGTGACCCTTCGCTTCGCGATCGCCCCGTTTTTCCGCTGGCGGAGCTAGACGGTAGCAATGGGTTCGTCGTGCGTACGCCGCGACTGTTGGACAGCGTCGCCGGCGGTGGCGATCTCAACGGGGACGGTTTTGCCGACCTTGTACTCGGGTCACCGTCCGAGAACTTGTCAGATAGCGATGGCGCCACCTACGTGCTCTTTGGCGGAGATGACGTCGGCAGGGACGGCATCGTGGACACGACTGCCCTTAGCGAGGTGCTCTCGCTGACCGTGCGTGCTGCCAATGGAACGGGTAGCCGGCCAGGCTACGGTGCGCGCGTGGTGGGCGACATCAACGGCGATGGCTTCGATGACCTCGCCCTTGGCGATCCGTTTCAGTTGCCCGAGGAAAGCTATCTGATATTTGGCGCGCAAGACCTCGCCCAACCCGGCGCTACCCTGTTCGTCAGCGACCTCGACGGCACCCAGGGCATCACCCTGCGCGGAGAGCCGCAGCTATCGTCCTTCGGTGGTGACGTCACAGGCGCAGGAGACCTCAACGCGGACGGTGTCGACGATCTACTCATCGGCGATAGTGCGCAAGCCAGCGGCTTGATCCTCTTTGGCAGCCCGTTGCTGGGCGAGCAGTCCGTTGTTTTCGTGGAGCAGTTCGATGGGCTCAAGGGGTTTCGAGCGCTGAGCAATCCCGGCGACCAAACGGGCCAGGCCGTATCCGGTGGCAAGGACCTGAACGCGGATGGGGTTGCCGACATCATCCTCGGTGCTCCTGACCCCTTCAGCCAAGCGGTGTACGTCGTGTTTGGGCGAGTGCTGCCAGCGGATCTCGATCGCGACGGCATTGCAGATGTGGAGGACAACTGCCAGCTCGCCGTGAATGGGGATCAGCGAGATAGCAACGGTGATGGGTATGGGAACCTCTGTGATGCGGACCTGGACGATAGCTGCGTCGTAGCGCCTGCGGACTGGTTGCTCATGCGCGATGTGCTGGGTACGGCCGATGCCGATGCAGATCTCGATGGCAACGGGCGGGTGGACCTGCAGGATGCGAGGCGCTTGTTCGATCACCGCGGCCTTGCACCGGGCCCGAGCGGCGTGACGGACGCCTGCGATTGACCCGCCCGGCAGAGTCGGGGTCAAGCGTCGAGCGCCTAGGCTATGATGCGTCTGCGGTAGTGTTCGGATCGGCCCTCCGCGCCAGCAGCAATCCACGGACCCGGCGAGCGCGCGGTGAGCTTCGACGTTTTCCTCTCCCACAACAGCGACGACAAGCCCGCCGTGCGCGAGCTGCTCGAGCGGCTGCGCGCGCGCCGGCCGGACATCGCGGTCTGGTTCGACGAGGAGCAGTTGCAGCCGGGGTTGCCTTGGCAGGACGGCCTGTCGCGGGGGATCGCAGCCTCTGAGCGCGGCGCGGTGCTGCTCGGTCCCGCTGGCATTGGCCCCTGGGAGAGCGAAGAGGTACAGGTTCTGCTGAGCGACGCCGCCAGGCAAGGCAAGGCGGTGATCCCGGTACTGCTCCCCGGCGGCCCGTCCCCGCAAGCGCTGCCCACCTTCCTCAAGCTGCGAACTTGGGTGGATTTGCGCGCGGGCCTCACCGATACGGGCCTCGACCGCCTGCTGTGGGGCATCACCGACGAGCGCCCGGCCCCGCTGACCGACGCCGGCGCCGACGACGATCAGCGCCAACCCGGCCAGCTGCGCACGCCGGCCGAGCTGTGGCCGCCGGCTGCCGGTCCCCGCCCCAGCTGCTACGCCCAGTTGCGCGAGTACCGCGAGCGCGGCGAGGCGCTCGACGGCGCCACCCGCCGACAGCTCTGGGAGCAGGTCAAAGGCCACCGGCCGGCCAGCTACGAGGAGTGGCAGCTGGCGACGATCGCCCGCTGGGGCAGCCCCGAACACCTGGAAGTGAACGCGCAGTTCACCCCGCTCAGCGTGCACGTGCGCGACCTGGACGAAGCGGGCCAGCCCTCCCCGCGCCGACAGCTGCCCTTCAATACTTTACCGGAGGCGCTCCGGGTGGTCTTCGAGCAGCACCTGGCGCCCGCCTGCGTGGTGTTCGCCGCGCCGGGCGGCGGCAAGAGCACGCTGCTGCGTCACTTTCAGCTGCAGCATGCGTTGGCTCACCCCACGTCCGATCGTCTGTTGGTCTACGCACAGCTGCGCGCCTATCGCCCCGCTGAGGTGGAGCACCCGGCCCTCGACTGGCTGGAGGCCGCGTGGGCGGAGCAGACCGCTGGCGCGCCCAAGCTCAGCGAGTTCCTGCAAGTGGGGGCGGTGACCTTACTGCTCGATGGCATCAACGAGATCCCGCGCGCGGACGAAGGCCAGTACCGCGCGCGCGTCGGTCACTGGCGGCAGCTGGTGGAGCGGGTGGAGAAGCGCTATCCCGGCGTGCGCTTGCTGTTCACCTGCCGCCCCATGGATTACTCCGCACGCATCGATCAAGGCCGCGAGGGGGGATTGCCGGAGATCGAGATCCAGGCCATGGAGCCAGGCCGCGTGCGCGATTTCATCAACACGCGTTTCGAGCCCGAGGCGGCCGCTCGTATCTGGCAGCAGTTGGACGACCGGATGGCCTTACAGCTCTACAGCTCGCCCTACGCGCTGAACTTGCTGCTGTCCCAGATCGACGGCACAGACGGTGATCACCGTATCCCACGCAACCGAGCAGCGCTCTTCAGCAGCCTCCTGTGCGAGCGCCTGCGGCGCGAGTGTCAGGAGGGACGTGCGCGGTTCGCTGATCAGCCAGGGTTGCTCAGCGACGACGATCGCCGCGCGCTGGAGCGGCGCAAGACGGCTCCTGAATGGTTACCGGATGACGCGCCCTTGTTCCCGGCCCTTGCGCAGCTCGCCTTTCACCTCCAGGAAGCGGGCAGCACGGGCGACCGCTGGGGGGAGCTGCGTCGCCGCGATGCCTGCCAGGCGATGCAAGCCTCCATGCAGTTGTCGGCCGACGAGGCCGCGCTCGTGCTGGCGGCGGCGGGGGACCTGGGCGTATTCGAGGACGATGCGCTACAGGCGAAGCGTATTCGCTTCGTGCACCAGCAGATGCAGGAATACTTCGCCGCCTGGGTGCTGGCCGAAGCAGGCGGCTTGTCACGCGCGGCGGGTGCGTGGCGCAGTGACGGTCTCGAGGAGTCGACCGAAACGCTACTCGCGCGCGGGGGCGATGATCCGCTGCCCGGCTTGCCGACCACGGGGTGGGAGGAGAGCGCCCTGATGGCTGTCGGGTTGGCGCAGGACCCGGTGGCGCGCCTCAAGGAGCTGATGGAGGTCAATCTGCCCTTGGCTGGGCTCGCGGCAGCTCAACAGGGCCAGCTACCGGGTGAGATAGTGACCCAGCTACGGCAACTGCTGATCGAGCGAAGCCAGGATCCGGCGGCGGACCTGCGCGCACGCGTGGCTGCCGGTGAGGCCTTGGGGGAGCTGGGGGATCCCCGGTTGTTGCTGGCGGCGGGGAGGCATGAGGACGGTCCGCTGGTGCCGGTGTTCGAAGCCATCCCTGCGGGCGTGTACGTCATCGGTGGTGACCCCGGGGGCTTTGCAGACGAGCAGCCTCGGCAACAGGTTGAGCTTGCCGCTTTCGAACTTGCCCGCCATCCGGTGACGAATGCCGAGTATTCGCGGTTCATCCAGGACGGTGGATACGAAGACGACCGCTACTGGCCGGGTCAGGGGCTGACCTGGCGCAACGGCGACATGAGTCCGGAGCCGTTGCGCGAGTCGTTAAGGGCGAGCCGTCGCAGGTTCGCCGGCGCCATCAGTGGACCGGAGTCGGCCGTTCAAGATCTTCTCGCGGCTTTCACGATGTCCATACCCAATGCTCGTCAATGGGCCGAGTGGACGCGCTTACCCGAGCAGGAGTTTGAGCGGCTGATAGCGCAGGCGCACCCGGAACAACAGTCCCGCAATACCGAGCCGTCATACTGGAGATCGGTCCGCTACGGTAACCCCGCGCAGCCGGTAGTAGGGGTGTGTTCCTTCGAGGCTGAAGCCTATTGCCTTTGGCTGAGCGCGCGGACAAACGCGCGCTACCGCCTGCCTAGCGAGGCGGAGTGGGAGGCCGCGGCTGCCGTCGTGTCGCACGGAAAGCGCTATCCGTGGGGCTCTGGCGTTGAGGTACAGCGGGCGAACCTGGCGGAAACTCGCCTGGGTCGCACCACGGCGGTGGGCGTGTTTGGCCAAAGCGACGATCGGCTGCTGGATCTGTCTGGCAACGTTTGGGAGTGGACATGCTCGCCGTGGCGCGAGGGCGAGGGCTGGGCCAGTGTCGCAGCACAGGACCAAGAGGATGCGTCCGGGCGGCGCGTGGTGCGCGGTGGTTCGTGGCTCAATCCTGGCCGCCTTGGGCGCGTCGGCGCCCGCAGTCGCTCCGGTCGAGCCGGCCGCGGCAGTGTTGTTGGTTTCCGCTTGTGTCGCTCGGCCCCCATTCTCGAACCCTGACCACTGACAAGCCTGCCTCGCTCGTCGAGGCAGGCTTTGCGCCGAATAGGCTCCCACGCCATACTGCTAGGGCCTTCCGAAAGGGAGGTGGGGCGCTCCGGCAAACCGGGCGGCGCGTGGTGCGCGGTGGTTCGTGGAACAATCCTGGCCGCCTTGGGCGCGTCGGCGCCCGCAATCACTACGATCAAGCCAGCCGCAACAGTGTTGTTGGTTTCCGCTTGTGTCGCTCGGCCCACATTCAAGCCCGACTGGCGCACGGCGTGCGGTGAGCTTACTCGCCGCATTGCGAGTTGCGGGAGGTGGCAACACCCCCAGTGGCTTCCGGCATTGTGCTCTCGCTACGGCCCGGGCACCGAGGCAGCGGTCAGTTTGAATGGCGCGGAGTGGTCCCGACTGCAGGCACCTACGGGATGCGTCAGTCGAATAGACCACCAGGGCGCTGCCCGGGTTCGTCCCCGCAGCGCCCGCCTTACTCCGCGGCCGGCGCCAGTGCGCGTAGGGCAGCCCCTACCGCAGTGAGCTGACGGTCGAACTCATCGCCGACCACGATAAGCGCTGATCACCAGGGCGGACGGAAGGCGCGCAAGGGCGAGGTTGACAAAAGGTAGCGGTTGACATACGGTTGCAGGTATCCCAGTCAAGAGCAGACCGCATGGCTGAGCTCCCCTTCGACGCTGCGACCGGCGACATCGACCCACGCCAGGCCGCAGAAACGGTGCTGCGCACCTACGAGCATGACGATCGCTGGCTGGATGCCTTTGCAGAGCACCTGGACCGCCGCCGCGCCGGCGAGTCGCTGGGACGGGTGTTGGATGCGTGGGGTCTAAGTCAGTCGGACGCGGCAAGGATGTTCGGCGTGAGCCGCCAGGCCGTGGCTAAGTGGGTGGCGAGCGGCGTCCCCGCAGAGCGCAGCGAAGCCATCGCCGACCTCGCCGCGGCAACCGACCTGCTGGTGCAGCATCTCAAACGCGATCGCATCGCCGCCGTGGTACGTCGACCGATGGGCACCCAAGGCGAGCGTTCGCTGGTCGACTTGTTACGGGCGCAGAACACACAGGAAGTTCTGAGCTGCTGCCGCGCCATGTTCGACTTCGCCAGCGCCCAAGGGGGCTGATGGCTTGGCCGGCAAGGCGCTGACGCAGACGCTGGTCGACGGCTGGACCTGGTGGCGAATTGCTGACCCCGCCTGGCGCGATCCGCTCGATGCTCACTACGCCGCCCGCGCCGGGGCCCGCTGGAACCCCCCGGACAGCTTCCCGACGCTGTATCTGAACGAAGATCAGGTGACGGCGCGCACGAACCTGCGCCTGTTCATCGCCCGGTGGCCGTACGAGCCCGAGGACCTGCGCACGGAGCACGCGCCCGTGCTGATCGGCGCCCAGCTGCCGCGCCGGCAGGAGGTGGCGCAGCTGACGTCTCCCGCTGGCCTGGCAGCCGTGGGCCTGCCGCCAAGCTATCCGATCGATGAGGTCGGCAGGCAGATCGGGCACGATCGCTGTCAAGGGATCGCTGCGTCCCTGAAGGCGGCGGGCCTGCGGGGCTTGCGCGTGCGCTGCGCCCAATCGGCGCAGGGGGAGGGGCGAGAGTTGGCGTGGTTCCCGGCTACCGTGCGCAGCCGCGCTCGGCTCACGGCGCGCCTGTCCTTCGCTGAGTGGTACTGGGGGTAGGTGTGAGCCACGGGGAAGTCGGTCGCCGGCGCTGGAGCATGTCCCGCGATCTAGTTGAGTGGTCTGGCGATCGACTTTGCGGTCTACACTGTTAAGGATCGCCCTAGCTAAAACCTTGCCGTAGCAAGGACACGGGCTTCTTTGCCATTGCGGCTGGATAACGGGTTACTTCGGCGCTTCGTTGGCGTCAACAACCGAGGTGGCGCGAGTCTGCGCGGACATAGATGCATGCGCGCCTTGGACGGGCAGAGATCAGGCTGCGTACCCGAATAGACCATCGAATGCCGGGGCGGTTCTGGGGTGTCGCGCTGACTCTTAGCGAACCGCCGCTCGTCGGCGACTAGTTGGCTCCATCCGTCACCCAAGACTTTTGTGAGTGGCTGGCCGAAATGGGGATTGAACGCCGCACCTGCGTCGATGGCAAGGCGTCTTCATTGCCATCGAACTGCTGAAGGGAAGTTCATCCAATTGTAGTCTGCGGTCCAGAATCCCTTGAGCAGCGGGACGATCCAACTACACGTCCGTCTCCGGGCTCCGAAACGACCCGCTATTCGCTGCTGCCGGATTCTGATCAAGTGAGGCACACTGTGACCGCCCACTCCACTGGTGGTTCCCCGGCCGCACAGTCGTAGTCATTAGGAGCGCTAGTTCAGGCCGGGTCCCCGCCGTGATCACTCATCTAGCCAAGTGTGCAGGCTCAGGCTCACCGAGTAGTGACGCCTCGATGAGGCTAGCCCCTTGGGGCCTCGGCAGCTGCGCACTCCTTTCGAAGTTCCGCCAGCCGATGCCGCGAGTCCTCGGCAAACTCTGAGCTTTCCGGGTGCACGCGTTCCTCACTAGCCATCAGCCGAGTCAGTTCGGAGATGGCTTCCGCCGTGGAGCCGTCAGCAACGAGCGCCTCCGCGAGCTGACGCCGTGCGGTAAGTGTGAAGCTGGCGTCGGGTCCGTGGATACGCTCATTGTCGACGACGAGTCGTGAGCATTCCACAACAGCTTGTTCCGTCCTCCCATCGGCGATAAGCGCATCTACAAGCCGTCTCCGAGATCCAAGTCGGACTGCATCCACCCCGTAAAGTTGTTCGTCCTCAGCAACGAGGCGCTTACACAGATCGACGGCAGCAGTCGTCTGACTGTCAGCGACGAGAGCATCTACAAGACGAAGATGCGACGAACGTGTGTGCCAAGCGTAAGGACCGTGAATACGCTCGTTTTCCGCAACAAGACGCATGCATAACTCGACCGCAGAAGCGGTCTGACCGTCGGCGATAAGAGCCTGCGCCAGCCGGTTGCGAGAACCGCGGGTGTGCCCGTTATCAGGGCCGTTGATTCGCTCGTTGTCCGCCAAAAGGCGCCTCCCCGCTTCAACCGCCTTAGCCATCTGGCCGTCAGCAACGAGCGCGTCGATTAGGCGGTTGCGCGACGCGAGGACGTGCGTCGAGTTGAACCCATGGACGCGCTTGTTGTCAGCGATGAGGCGTGTGCACTCGGCGACCGCGGCAGTCGGCTGACCGTCCGCCACGAGCGCTCGAACCAAGCGGTAGCGCGAGCCTAGGCTAAAGTCGTCGTCGGCGCCGTAGACTAGCTCGCCATCGCGAACGGTGTCCGCCGCCAGACTGACCGCGGAAGCAGTCTGACCGCTAGATAGAAGAGCGTTCACCAGGGCCTTTCGAAACGGCAACAGGTCGTAGGGCTCGACCAGCTGCATCGCTACCTCGGCGTTTCGATCGAAGACGTGCCAAAGCGCCGCGGTTGCCTTTGCTCCCCCGCTTGAAGTGAGTGACTCGGCTTGACGGAGCCAGGTGCTCGCGTGTTGTCGGGCTTCCGTGGTAAGGGCGGCCCGATGGATATCAAGTCGCACCCTGTCAAGTCCCACACTCAATAGACGCTGCTCAATCACGCGACGTATCGGCGTTGGGAGGGCTAGTGCGGCGCCAGGATCGCCAGTTCGCTGCAACTCTGCGAGGGCTCGATCAGTCGCGAGCAGATGCTCGTCGGATCTCGCAGATATCCGCGTGCGCCCGGTAAGCACACGATAGGCAGCGCCAGCCGTGTCCTTACCAAACGCATTCCCCGCGGCGTCAATGTACTCACCAATCATCGAGAGTTCGTCATCATCATCTAAGTCGGTGAGGTCGGCGGGATCGAACCAGGCGATTAGAAAGTCCACCAGCAACGAGATCGGTGCTCCTCGCGAAGCCTTTAGCTCAAACGATAGCCTGAGTAGAGGCTCGCTCAGCTCGTAGAATCGCTGTCGGCGATCTACTCTACTGGTTAGTGCGGTGGATGGTTCGGATGCCCACCCTTTGGCGACAAGCTCCTTGAGTGCTTTCGCTGCCTGGCGTTCGTCGACGAGAGCATTGGAGCTGATCTCTTTCACGTTGGCGGCGCGATCAAGGTTAACTAGTGCGACGACGAGTTGCCTTTGCGTTGAGGAAAGGCGGCCGAGCTGTTCCTGATAGTACGGTGTGAGGTCATCAAGCTGTGTGAAGAGGACCTCCAGCAGTTCGTCGAGTCGATGAAGCGTTAGCGCATTGGCCAACAGAGCCCAGACCCTCGGCTGCCCACCCGCTAGTGTCTCGGCCGCTCGAAGTCGCGCGTAGGCTTCTTTTGATTCAAGCTCCTCGGCAAGAGCATAGTTTCCGTCTGCAAGTGCTATCGCTTGCAGCATTTGCGCCGCTTGTTTGGTGGTGAAGGGCTGCAGCTCGATTGTGATGAAGAAACTGTAGAACGGTCTCGCTTCGTCCAAGAGGTCGTGCGTAAGTCTGGTCGATGTGGCAATCAACAACAGGCAGCCGGAGCTCTGCATCAAGCTTCGGAGCCGCTGCTGGCCGAGCCGACCGATTGCCGAGAGTATAAGATCAAGGTTCTCGGCGAAAACCACTACAGGGCCGCCGTCGTTCGCCGCCGCACGTAGGTGGCTCTCGAGCGATGCCTCATCGGCCGCTCGGTCGCTGTGAACGCCCAGGTCGACGAGAATCGCAGCCAGTAGACTCGCGTAGCTGACAATGGCCCAAGGGTCCTCATCCAGCCACGCCATTCGGAACCGATCCCCTTGCAGGCGCGCAGCATCGGCCCGGTGATAAGCCAAACTAATGAGGTGAGTCTTGCCTGCGCCGCGGGGTCCGACGAACAGAAGGTGGCCACGCTCATCCGATTCGGTTGCCCTATCGATTGAGTCAGCAATGTCCTCAAGCAGGTGTTCTCGCGCGACAAAAAGCCTCTCGAGCGTGTCGGCGGCAAGCACCCGCGGACTAAATCGAGCTCGTGCCGTTGGCATGGCTAGATCCTACGCCGCTGATGCCAAATTTCACCGAGCACGGGGTATCGCCACGAAAACCCTGACCGGACCGACTCGATGAGGTAGTGATCGAGCTTCAGCAGGTCGAGCACCGCGAGCAGCTGGTCCCTAGATGCGGATATCGCCTTTGTGAATTCTTCAATCGTGTCGAACTGGATGGTTCCGCGAGGCGTCAAGCCGTCTAGAATCGCGCGCGCCAAACTAGCTTTTTCGGCGTAGTAGTCGTCAATGCGAGCCAGGAAGTGTGTGACCGCATGGCTCTTGTCGGTGTCGTTTACGTACGCTACGAACGCGTCGTCCACATCCGACTGCGCTAGGGCCGCAGGGCGGCGTTGCCATATCTGATGGGCAATGGCGTGAAGCAAAAACGGCATACGCCCAGACCGTTCGACCAGTCGCTCCCCGACCTCCACCACTCTGTCGCGGACGATGAAGTCGAGGAGACAGTCAGCTAGCCACCGCGCATGTGGCTCATTGAGCGGCCCGAATGGAACGCCTTGCATATCGTTTACCACGTCGACCTCGACGCCGATGCGGTCGCGGATGTGGTGGAAGCCGACTGATCCGGCTACCAGCCACCGAATGGATCTCGTACTCTGTCTAATCCGACGGAAGGTCTGCAGGAAGCTGGCTGCTGACGCGATCCCCTCGCGCTCAGCGATGCTTTCAACCAAATCGGGGACTTCATCCCAGCAAAGGAGTAAGTGTCGCTGTTCTTCGGACAGCTTTGCGTCGAGCGATAGAACTGCTTGTTCGAACGTCTCGATGGCGTCGGACTCGAAGGTTTTTGAGAGCTGGACAATGCCTCCTGCGCCGGCGGTTAACGTGGCCCCGGCGAAGAAGCCCCTCACGGAATCGATCGCTCGGGCGGGAAGATGCGCTTGCTCGTTGATTTGCTGAAATGCTCGAGCGACGAACTCTCCTACTGTTGATACGCCCTGAAAGTCAGCGAAGGACGATCCCCATCCGTCGGGCGTGAGATGGCGTAAGCGCTTCATCGCGCACGTTTTGCCCATCCGCCTGGGGTCGGCAAGCAGTTGGTCGACCCCGGCGGCAGCCGCCGCCAGGATCTCTCCAATGACATCATCTCGCCCGATGACAAGTTCGTGGTCGGGGGTGCCGCCGGGCATCGGCCGAATCGGTCGCCTTGCCGGCAATATGGTTTGTACGCTTCCCACAGCGTATAACCATACGCATTCTTTTGCGTATAGTAAAGAGCCTGCCTACTGGGACTGGTTCTTCGCTCCACCGAAACAGCCGGAAGCAACGCGTAGACGTACCGTGGAAGCGAAGATGTTAATGGGTGGTTGCAGGGGGCAACGCTCGGCCCATTCGGTGGTGGTGGGTGTAGTGCTCCGACAAGGCCAACTGCGCCCGCTCGGCTTTCACGCTTGGCTCGGTGCTATCACCAGTCCCCAGCCGTAGCGACTGCAAGTCGGCGCAAACGCGCACTCGTCCCGCTGACTTGTAAAGTCCAAGTGAGCCAGCCGGAGCACATGCGTACGCCGTTCCCCAACTAGAGCCCGTTAACGCTAATTCAGCGTATCGGTGATCAGCGCGAAGTGGATGAAGAACATGAACATGACATCGAGCTTGTCGAAGCGTGAGAAGATTCGGCGGTAACCCTCGAGCCGTCGGAACAATGGCAGTACTTCCACGGAGACACTCGGTTACCCTTGGCGACACGACTGGATCCATCGCTTAGTCGAGCACTAGCTGGCGCGTTTCATCACCTTCATACGCACGATCCATAATGACCTTGGTACCGTCCCAGCCCTTGTTTTCCAGTGTTTGGAGGAGCTTGCGACCCTCTGGTGCATCATGGCTTGCCCAGGAGACAGGGAGAAGTTCACGGCTGTCCGGGCGTCTGCGGCGACCATATGAACCTTAGTCGTCAATCCGCCCCGCGACTTGCCGATGGATTGGACGCCGTTTTTTCGAGTGTCTGTTCCATCTGGATGGATCTTCACCGCCGTGCTATCCAGCGACACATGCTCGACTTGAATGCTTATCAGTCACTGTCTTGCAGCGGAGAAGATCCGGTCGAGCACGCCAGCGCGCGCCCAGCGCCTCGCGCGAGTGTAGATCGTGTGCGAGTTTCCGAATCTCTTCGGTAGGCCGCGCCATTTACAGCCGTGTTCTGCGACGTAGAAAATCGCGTTGATGACCTAAAGACTTGGCAGTTTCAGGTTACCGCGTTGAACTGGCAGCAAATCCTCGATGAGCTCAAGCTGCTTGGGATAGTCCCCATTACAGCAGTCTACCTCAAGTAGTGTTAGCAGGCCCTGGGGTTAGATTTGTCGCATGCCCAGGACCGTCCGAGCGCTCTTCTGCCGATACGCAGGACTGCTCCCGTCGGCAGTGGCAATGCCGTCAGCATCGTCGCAGTTCCAACCATGGATCGAGGTCGCAAAGCTCAAAGCACGGGCTGCTGGGAGCAGGGCGTGGCGTAGGCTGTGGGTCCGGTTGGTGGTGCCTTTTGGGCGGCGACGGCATTGTCCTAAGCTATCGTCAGGGCCTCTTGCGATACGACCGCTAACTTCACTCGTCCTGCGCCACCACCGTACGCCGCCGACGTTCACCATCGAGCAGGGCGCGCTTGCGCTCGACACCCCACCGATAGCCGCCCAAACTGCCATCGCCACGCAGTACGCGATGGCAGGGCACCAGCACGGCGATTCGATTCGCCCCGCAAGCGTTGGCAGCGGCGCGCGTGGCCGTCGGCGCCTCGATAGCGCTCGCCACCTCACCGTAACTCACCACATCTCCCTCGCGGACGCTGCAAAGGAATCTCCAGACCTTGAGTTGAAAGGCAGTGCCCCGTAGGTCCAGCGGCAGATCGGGGCGGGGCGTTTCCCCGGCGAGGTGCTTGTCCAGGGCGTCTATCCACGCAAGCAGCGGCGCATTGGCGCGCGTCGGCATCGGCACTAAGGCGGCGTTGGGGAACTCCTTGCGCAGTTGCGTGAGCAAGGTGGCGGCGGACGCACCGAATTGGGCGAAGCACACGCCGCGTGCCGTGGCAGCCATCATCAGCGGCCCAAGGACCGTCTCGCGGCTCGCGTAGTGGATCTGCTCGCCAGCGCCGCCCGCACGGTAGGCGGAGGGCGTCATGCCGATGTGCTCGTCGACACGCTCGTAGACGCGGGAGGTGGAGCCGAAGCCCGCCTCGAAGATGGCATCCACCACGCCGCCGTGCGCCGGGTGGCGCAGGTGTGTCTTCAGACGCCGCACACGCCGAGCATCCTGCCAGGCCTTGGGACTCACACCTACGTGTTTCGTGAACAAACGCTGGACGCGGGTGGGGCTCATGCCCGCTTCGCGCCCGAGGCGAGCGAGGGTAATGGTCTGCTCGGCATGCTCATCGATGAAGCAGCAGAGGCGTTGGATCAGCGCTCGCTCCTGGACGAGGGCCCCTGGACGGCACCGCCGGCACTGGCGTAGGCCGTCTGCCTCGGCGGCGCTAGCCGTCTCGTAGAAGCGAACGTTCGCGCGCTTGGGTTGGCGGGCCGCGCAGCTCGGGCGGCAGTACACGCCGGTGGTAAGGACGCCGTAGAAGAAGCGTCCGTCCGCGCTGACATCGCGTGAACACACGGCCTGCCATTGCTGCTCCTCGCTCATCGGGTGGGTACGCTTTGGGCTCATGGTCTTCCTATCCTGGTGCAGAACGACAAAGAGCCTAGGACTTGCTTACGCGCCGTGCGCTCCGATTCTTGCGCGCAATCTCACGAGGATGCGGAGGCGGTGAGTTCCTGGCCGGTCTGCACGTTCCACAGGGCGCTGTACTGGCCACCCGCGGCGAGCAGCGCCCCGTGCGTGCCGGCCTCGATGATGCGGCCGCCGTCGAGCACGTAGATCTGGTCGGCGCCGACGATGGTGGACAGGCGGTGGGCGATGACGATGGTGGTGCGCGAGCGCGAGATACGGGCCAGGGAGCGCTGGATCGCCGCTTCCGTCTCGTTATCCACCGCGGAGGTTGCCTCATCGAGGATCAGCACGCGCGGATCGCGCAGCAGGGCGCGGGCGATGGACAGGCGTTGGCGCTGGCCGCCGGAGAGCTTCTGGCCGCGCTCGCCGACCACCGTGTCAAAGCCCTTCGGCAAGCGTTCGATAAACTCCGTCGCTTCCGCGGCCCGGGCGGCTGCGAGGATGTCCTCTTCGCGCGCCTGCGGTTGGCCGTAGGCGATGTTCTCCCGCACCGTGCCCTGGAACAGGAATGTGTCCTGGCTCACGAGGCCGATGTGTTGGCGCAGGGAGCGCAGCGCCAGGGCGTCGAGGGGCTGGCCGTCGAGGGTGATCGTGCCGCTGGCGGGGGAGTAGAAGCGCATCAGCAGTTTGATCAGTGTGCTCTTGCCCGAGCCCGTCTGGCCAACGAAGGCGACGGTGCTGCTGGCGGGGATGTCGAGAGTGATGTCCGACACCACCGGCGCGCCCTGCGCCTCGTAGGCGAAGCTCACCTGGTCGAAGGCGATGTGTCCCTGCACGTTTTGCACGCTGTGCGCGTCCGGTCGATCGCGGATGCGCACGGGCGTCTCGATCAGGTCCAGGATGCGTCGGGTCGAGGCCATCGCGCGCTCGTAGAGATCGACCGTCTCGGCGAGGCCCGTCAACGGCCAAAGCAATCGTTGGGTAAGAAACACCAGCACGCCGTAGGCACCGACGTTCAGCTTGCCCTCCAAGGTCATCCACCCGCCGAGCAAGAATGTGGCGAGAAAGCCTGCCAGGATCGCCATGCGGATTACCGGGATAAAGGCCGAGCTGATGGCGATGGCGCGGCGGTTAGCGTCGACGTACGCCTCGCTGTCATCGCGGATGCGTCCGGCCTCAAAGGCCTCGGTAGTGAAACTCTTAATGGTCGTGATGCCCGCTAGGTTCGCAGACAATCGAGCGGACAGGTTGCCCACGCGCTCGCGCACCTGGGCGTAGAGCGGCTGGGCTCGTCGCTGGAAGTAGAAGGCGCCGATCACGATCAGGGGGATCGGCGTGAAGGCCATGAGCGCGATCAAGGGCGAGACGGCGAAGAAGACAGCGCCCACGGCCACGAGCGTCGTCGCGACCTGAATCAGGTTGTTGGCGCCGCCGTTTAGGAAGCGCTCCAGCTGGTTCACGTCATCGTTGAGAATCGCCACCAGGGTGCCGCTGGCGCGGTTCTCGAAGTAAGCAAGGTCGAGGCGCTGTACGTGCTCGTAGGCGTCTAGGCGCATCGTGTGTTGGAGGTCCTGGGCGATGTTGCGCCAGAGCACGAGGTAGAGGTATTCGAAGAGCGACTCACCGGCCCAGATGGCAAGCGTGAGGCCGGCGAGCAGCAGCATCTGGGCGCGGGCGTCGGTGATGCCGATGGCGGCGACGAAGGAGTCCTGCTGGCGCACCACCACGTCGATGGCGATGCCGATGAGGATCTCCGGCGCCACGTCGAAGAGCTTATTCACCACCGAGCAGAGACTCGCAAGGCCAATCCGTCGGCGGTAGCTGCGGGCGTAGGTGAGAAGGCGGCTCAGGGCGCGGAAGGAGGATAGGGAGGCGGTGTCGGTCATCGGGGCGCGGTCCTGGGGGCGGTGCCGGGAGCGGGTACGCTACAGTAAGCACCGCACCCGCGGCCAGCGCATCAAGGAGGAGGACCGCCATGCTCGACGTACCCCGAATCGAGACCGAACGGCTGATCCTGCGCGGCTTGGAAAACCGCGACACGGACGCCTTCTGCGAGATGATGGCGAACGACGAGGTCGCCCGCTTCATCACGCCCCAGGGCAAGGGTATCGGCCGCGGCGATGCCTGGCGCTCCATGGCCACTGTGGTCGGCCACTGGGCCCTGCGTGGCTATGGGTTCTTTGCCGTGGAGGAGAAGGCGACGGGGCAATTCGTCGGCCGCGTCGGGCCTTGGCAGCCCGAGGGCTGGCCCGCCCTCGAGTGCGGTTGGACGATCGCGCGGCCCTACTGGGGTAAAGGCTACGCGAGTGAGGCGGCCATCGCCGGGGTGCGGTGGATTTTCGCCCAGCAGCCGGAGCTCACGCGCATCATCAGCGTGATCGACCCAGGCAATGAGGCGAGCAAGGCCGTGGCGCGCAAGATAGGCGAGCGTGATAGCGCTGAGCGGTGGGAGTTTTGGGGGGCGACCCTCGAGATTTGGGAATGCCCACGCGAGCAGTGGTTGGCGCGCTTCGGTGGCGTGGGCTCATGAGCTTACGCGACGATCGCTTCGAGCTGTGGAACCTGCGCGTCGAAGTGGTTGGCGAGGAGGATACGATGGTGTGCTCGCACCACCTGGGCGATTACTTCGAGGTGCTCGGCGAGAACCTCGTGTTCCCCCCGGATCAGCCCTTCAGTCTCTACGCGCTCGCGGCCATCCTGCCGCTATTGCCCGCTAAGCAGCGCGTCACCCACGAGAACGACTGGATGACCACCGATGCGGAGATCGCCTGCCCCGACCCCCACTGCGGCGCCCGCTTTCGGATCACGCGCACCTCACGCACCACCTTTCGCCACAGCGAGACCACGGTGGTGCCCCTGCCGCGAGTGAGCGACGATGAGTGACGGCGCTATGGCGCCGCGTGCCGAGCTCTCGCCGGGCTATTCGATCGCACAGGTGATCAACGGCTGTTGGCAGCTAACGCCCGATCACGGGGGCGGTCTGCAGGATCGCGGGGCGGTGTTCGCCATCTTCGATGAGCTTATCGAGCACGGCTTCACCACCTTCGACGGCGCTGACATCTACACGGGCGTGGAGTCGCTGCTCGGCGCCTATCGGTCGCGCTTGGCAGACCCGCATGGCATTCAGATCCACACTAAGTACGTGCCCGATCGGGCCGCGTTGGAAACGCTGCGGCCGCAGGATGTGCATGCGGCGATCGATCGCTCTCGCCGCCGCCTTGGGATGGACAGCCTCGATCTGGTGCAATTCCACTGGTGGCGCTACGAGGTGCCGGGCGTGGAGATGGTGCTCGAGTGCCTGCAGGAGGCGCAGGCTAGGGATCATGTTCGCCTGCTGGGCCTGACCAACTTCGATACGGCGCACGTGCGCAAGATGCTGGATGATGGCGCGCCCATCGTGTCCCTGCAGTCTCAGTACTCGCTCCTCGACCGCCGCCCGGAACGGGCCATGACCTCGCTGGCTGAGAAGAGCAGCCTCAAGCTCGTCCCCTACGGCGTGCTCGCCGGCGGCTTTCTCACCGATCGCTATCGGGGTGTGGTGGCGAGTGCCTCACAGGCCAATCGCTCGCTGACTAAGTACCGTCTGATCATCGAAGAGGCGGGCGGCTGGGACGCCTACCAGGGGCTGCTGGAGCTGCTGCACGAGATCGCCGCCGCCAACCAGGTGTCCATCGCCGCTGTGGCGGCGCGCTGGGTGCTCGAGCAGCCTTGCGTCGCGGCCATTATGCTCGGGGTCGGCAGCCGCTCGCGGGCGAAGGAGAACCTCGACATCGCTGTCCTGGAGCTCGCCGAGGACGAGCGCCGCGCTCTGCAGGCTGCCCTCGCCGCCCGACCGGTGCCGCCGGGCGACATGTTCGACCTGGAGCGTGATCCCGCCGGTCGCCACGCGCGGATCATGAAGACCGACCTGAACGCTGGGGCCCCAGACGGAGCGCCTTCTTGAGCGTGACGCCGGGCGGCGAGCGCCGCTGGTCCTCGAGCGTGATGTTCTTCGCCGCTGCCATCGGCAGCGCCGTGGGTATCTCGAACGTGTGGAAGTTCACCTTCGTCGCCGGCGAGAATGGCGGCGGGGCCTTCGTGTTGATCTACGTTGCCGCGGTGGCGCTTATCGCCTTACCGGCGCTGATCGCCGAGTTCCTGGTGGGCCGTCGAGGTGGAGCCAGCGTGGTGCGCGGCATGGCGCTGCTGCACCAGCGCGACGGCATCGGCCGTGCTTGGCATTGGTACGGCCTAATGGCAGCGATTGGTGCCTTCGTCGCCCTCAGTTTCTACGCGGTGGTGGCGGGCTGGACCGTCGACTACTTTGTCCACGCAGTCTTGCGGCCCGCCAGCGGCACCACGGTGGAGCGCGCCGCCGCCGAGCTCGATGCCCTGTTCGCAAGCCCTGGGCGGATGATGCTGGCGCAGCTGGCATTTCTGTCGGCCACTGGAGTGACCGTGGCCGCTGGCGTGCGCCGCGGATTGGAGCGCGCCCTCGGATGGCTTACGCCCACCCTTTTCTTGTTGTTGCTGGCCCTGCTGGCCTACGCCGTCGTGGCCGGAGACTTCGCGGCGGGGTTGCGCTTTATGTTCGTGCCGGACTTCTCGCGTATCACGGGTGCCATCGTATTGACGGCGGTTGGGCAGGCGTTCTTTTCCCTAGGCATTGGGTTAGGCGTGCTGTTCACGCTGGGTGCCTACATGGATGACAAGACCTCCGTGGTGCGGGCCGGGATCGTCGTGGCTGCGGCCGATGTGGGCGTCGCCTTGCTAGCTGGCATGGCCGTCTTCCCAATCGTGTTCGCCAACGGCCTTTCGCCGGCGGAGGGGCCAGGCTTGATCTTCGCCACCCTGCCGGTGGCCTTCGGCCAGATGCCCGGGGGGTTAGTGGTGGCTCCGCTGTTCTTTGCCCTCATGGCGATTGCGGCGCTCACCTCGGCGATCACCATTGCGGAGACCGTGGTGGCGGCAGTGGAGGACTACAGCCGCTGGCCGCGTTGGCGGATCAGTCTAGTGCTCACCGTATCCCTGTGGTTCGTGGGCCTCGGCACCGTGTACTCCTTCAATCGTCTCGCCGAGTTTCATCCGCTCGGGTTTTTGCCGGTATTCGCGGATAGGAACATCTTCGAGAGTCTGGATTACGTGGTGTCGAACTTCATGATGCCCGTAGGTGGCGTGCTGGTGGCGATCCTCGCCTCCTGGAGCTTGCGGCGGGAGGTGTCGGCGCAGGCCTTCACCGGGTCGACCCGCGCGTTCCAAGTGTGGTTGGTGCTGACGCGCTACGTCGCGCCGGTGGCGATCACTTTGGTGTTCGTGGTCAACCTGTAACCGGGCGCCAGGCGGGCCGCTAGAACCACTTGCGCAACAGCGGGGCGCGAGTGCGGAGCAACCAGACGGCCGCGGCCGCCAGCAACACCCACCGTTGCGCGGCCTCAGGTATGACGAACGCGCTGAGCAGCAGGGCGCCAGCGACGGCCATGCCGAGGCGCTGGGGCAGCTGCGAGGCGAAGAATGCGGTGGGCCTTTGCTCGCCGTAGTCCGCGTACAAGCGGCGCACGATCTCAGCGGACTCCGGCAACCATTCGGTGCCGTCGGTCGCATCGATACGGAGCACGGGCACCGTGCCGCGCCCGGTGGCCTCGCGCATGGCGGCGGCGTGTTCTGGATGCTCGCGGATGTTGCGCTCGTCTACCTCTAGGCCGAGGTCGGCGATGGCGGCCCGCACCCGCTCGCACCAGGGGCAACCGTGAAACCAGTACAGCGATAAGCGTTTGGCGTCCTGCATGCGTGTGCGCTCCTAGCGGCGTCCCCGCAGATTCGAAATAGCTGAGCAAGCACTCAATCGACGAGGTGCGCGTTTCGAGTGCCCCTGGTGACCTTGGTCCACGCTCGTCCGCGGGCATCGGTCTTACCAACGAACGACTCCCTCATCATGTCCGATTGTGGGGAGACAGGCCACTAGTAGCAGCCTGTTGAAAATGCCTCAGGCGGCACGATCCGGCGTTGGAAATCGACTCACAATGCTCATGTACTGCTTGTACACTGCGCTTTCTCGTCGATTTCCGCCTTGTCTCGCCCTCGCCTGAGACTCTTTCAACAGGCTGCTAGTATCCGAGTTGCGTGTCCACTCGTGCCGCCAACGGGGCTGCCGCGAGGTAGCGGCGGTAGTTGTCGACGAACAGTGCCGCGATGCCCTCTTCAGGGGTCACCGCAGCGATATGTGGGGTTAGGTACAGGCCCTCGGTGCTCCAGAAGCGATGCGCCGACGGCAATGGCTCTTCGGCGAACACATCGATCACGGCGGCCCGCAGTTGCCCCGCCGCGAGCGCGTCGAGCAGCGCTTGCTCTTCGATCAGCGTGCCGCGCCCGACGTTGATGAGAATCGCGTGGTCGCGCAGGGCTCGAAAGGCCGCGGCGTTTAGCAGCTCACGGGTATCAGGCGTGTCCGGAAGGCTGGCCACCACGTAGTCCGCCTCGCCCAGGACCTCGAGCAGGCGGTCCACGGCGAAGGTCCTCGCGATGCCCGCCACGGGAGCGCCGCGCCGTGATACGCCGAGGGTATTCATGCCGAACCCGTGGGCGACGCCTGCGATATGAGTGCCGATGCTGCCAGTGCCGAGCAGCAACATCGTGCTGCCCTGCAGATCAGTCCAGGGGAGTGTGGCCCAGGTGCGGGTACGCTGCTGGGCACGGTAGTCCGCCAGCCGTCGCTCCAGGGTAAGCAGCCAGCCGAACACGTATTCGGCCATCCGCGGTCCGAATAGGCCCTTAGCTGCGGTCAGTTGTAGTTGGCGATTGGGATGCGAGGCGATGGCCTCTAGGACGGGAGCGACCCCAGCCCAAGTGCTCTGCACCCAGCGCAGCGCCGGTAGCTGGGGCACGAGACTCGCAACGAGCTGCGGCGGGCCGACGAGTACGTCGGCGCCGAGGGCGCCATCGTCGATGTCTGCGCTGGAGCGCACCAGCGCGAGCGGCGCTAGGGGCGTGTTCCCTGCGACCTCACGGATACGTTCGGCGAAGGCCGCTGGGTCCGTCGGATCCGCAACGACGATCCCCGTCGATCCGTGAGTAGGGAGCTCAGTTCCAGGCATCTAGCACTAGTGACACGTCCACCGTGCCGTCCGGTCGCGCCAAGGTGACGGTGATTCGCTGCCCGGGTTGCAACGTCTCCAAGGCCAGCAGCACATCGCCCGCTGCCTCGATCGCCTCGCCGTTGATGGCGATCACGATGTCGCCGAGGATGATACGCCCCCGTCGGTCACGTCGCGTCGGTCGGATCTCCGCCCGTTCTGCCGCGCTGTCCTGTCCCACTTCAAGCACCAGAGCGCCACGACGTACTCCCAGGCGATACGCCACCCGCGGGTTGGCAAAGTCCGCGCCGAAGGTTGGTCGACGCAGGCGTCCGAACTCGATGAGATCCGGCACGACCCAGCTCACCACGTCCACGGGAATCGAAAAACCGATTCCCGCGCTAGCGCCAGAGGGACTGTAGATCGCCGTGTTCACCGCGATGAGGTCGCCGCCTGAGTCGAGCAGCGGGCCACCGGAGTTACCCGGGTTGATCGCCGCGTCGGTTTGGATCATGCCGCGGATCGGGATCCGCGCCACGGACTCGATCTCACGATCGAGGGCGCTGATCACGCCGGTGGTGAGGGTCTGGTCGAGGCCGAAGGGGTTGCCGATGGCGTACACGGACTGGCCGACGCGCAGGTCGTCGGACTTACCCCGCGGCAGGGGTTTGAGCTGACCGCGCGCGGCGTCGATCTTGAGCACAGCGAGGTCCTTGGTCGGCTCCGCGCCGACGATCGTAGCCGGGAGCACCGTGCCGTCGGCGAGGGTGACCTGGGCGCGATCAGCGTTTTGGATCACGTGGTAGTTGGTGACGATGTGCCCGTCTCGGTCCCACACGAACCCGGAACCCGTGCCGCGGGGGATCTCCTGCAAGTTGAGGGTGAAGAAGTCGCGGCGCACGGCCAGGGTGGTGATGTAAACCACGGACGGGGCAGCGTCTTCGAACAGTTCGATAGTGGCGCGCTCCGCTGCGGTGAGGCGTGCGGCCTCGGCGTCAGGCGCCATCAGGACGAGAGGTAGACAGGCGATGGTGGCGAACAGCGCGCCACGAGTGTGGTGCTGGAGCATAGGTCGGACTGGGAAGGCTGAACGTTGACGCCACGATTCTAGCGCTGCAGCCCTGCGTGGCGCACGCCCTGCGCGTCTCATCGTTACCGCCTCGTGGGGTCAGTGTCGGCGAATCGCCAACGCGGGCGGTCGCAGCGCCCAAACCCAGGGCGCGCCAGAAGCTTTCGAGGGTCGAGGGCGGTCTACGAGTGCGCTGCGCGTGCCACCAGTCGGCGTACCTGCCTTTCCAATTCGACCGGGCTGGGATGCTCGCGATGGCTGTACAGCCAGTTCTGGCGCCGGCCGACGTCCACCAGGCCGGAGCGGGAGGATCTGGACTGCTCGCGTACCCGCACGCGCGTATTGGCATCGACCGCCTCTTGCCATTGGTAGAGGCGATCACTGTCACTCGTCTTCTGGGAGTCGAGCACGCAGTGCACCGTGCCCGGTGTGGCCACCAGCCACGTTCGCTGCGATTGCGTGCGGAAGATCAGGAGCCCATCGAGGCTGTCTCGGCCGGCGCGCTTCGCCACTAGGGACTTCACCTCGTCCTCCCCTAGGAACCGATAGGTCTCTGGCGCAGGCGCCTGCGCCGCGGTAGGTGGGGGCGTGGCTGGCGCTCCTGGCCCTCGGTGAGCATCCGCGCTTGGCCCCCGTTCGGTGACCACATCACTCTCTGTGAGCACCTCCGAAGCGCCCGCAGCCGCGTGTCCCATGAGCCGATTCACCTCCAGCGCTAGGTCTGTAAGGTGCTCTTCTATCTCGTGCGGCTCACAGCCGGAGAGCGGGGTGGCACCAGCGGGATGCAGTTGAATCTTGGCCAACCAATCGATGAGTTGCCAAGGACAGGGACGTGCAACCACGGGCACCAGGTCGAGGTGACCTTCCTCCCGACGCTTGAGCAGGGCCTCGATCTCCGTCTCGTTGATGAATTCGGAGGCGAGAAAGTCAGCGGATAGCAACAGAATCGCAACTTTCGCCCGATCGATGGCGTGGCGGATGACCGCCGGCCACTCCTGTCCGGGGCGGATCTCCTCGTCGCTCCAGGTGCGGTACTCGAGGTAGCCCTGGCGACGCAGGCCCTCGAGGAAGGAGACGATCCGATCTTTCCATTCCCGATCTTTGTGGCTGTAGCTGATGAAGACATCCATTGGGCACTCCGAAGCATCACGCGGTCATAGGCGGTGTAGGCAGCAGCACGTGGCGAGACCGTAAGCTTGTCACCCCTATTTGGCCCTGGGCTGGCGCAAGGACCAGGCGTTCTCAAGCAACTGTTGCACGAAGTGTGCGTCCGCGCTCGCCAACAGGACGCGCACGCCCACCACTCTCCCACCCCACAGCACCTTGTCGCACCAGTCGGGGTACAGGGCGAGTGCCTGCTCTCGTGTCTGCTCATCCACGAACACGTTGGTGAACTCCCCGTCGCGCATCGCGGTGGCGAAGATCTTCCCGTTGCTGCGGAACGAGGTGAGATGATGGTGGGGCGCCTCGCTAGCATCTGCGAGCCGAAGGGCGAGTTCGCGCAAATCCTCGAGGGTCATGCGCGCTAGCGCCCCGCGGGTCCGTCCACCGGCAGGGGTCGATGCTGAAAGCGTCGGTGGCCTTGCTCGTTGAAATCCGCGGCCACCTGGCCGTCTCCACGCAGCAACCACCGAGTCGTGAGCAAGCCGTCGATGCCGACGGGCCCGCGTGCGTGCAGGCGCGAAGTACTGATCCCAACCTCGGCCCCTAGCCCGTAGCGGTAGCCGTCGGCAAAGCGCGTCGAGGCGTTGACGAACACCGAGGCCGAGTCGATCGTGCGCAGGAAGGTATCGGCCGCCGCCTGGTCAGCAGTGACGATGGCGTCCGTGTGCCCGCTGCCGTAGCGGTGGATGTGATCGACCGCCTCTTCGAGGCTTGCCACGCAACGCACAGAGAGGTCGAGGTCACCGTACTCGGTGGACCAATCGGCCTGCGTGGCCAAGATCATGTCACGCCCCGCCACCGCACGGCAGCGCGTGTCGCCCCGAAGGCGTACGCCAGCCTCGGCCAGTGCGCCGAGCACATCCGGTAGGTGTGGTAGAAACGCTTCGTGCACTAGCAGGGTTTCCATGGCGTTGCACGCGGAAGGGTAGTCGGTCTTCGCATCGATGGCGATGCGCACCGCCATCTGCGGATCCGCCACGGCGTCGAGATACACGTGGCAGATCCCATCCGCATGGCCAAGGACGGCGATGCGCGTGGCGTCCTGAATGCTGCGCACGAGCTGCGCAGAGCCGCGGGGGATGACCAGGTCGATGCAGTCATCGAGTGTCAGCAGGTGAGCGATCGCCTCGCGGCCCTCGATCAGCTGCACGGCATCTGCGCTGCCTGTGGCAGCGGCGAGCGCATCGCGCAAGCACCCGGCGAGGGCACGGTTCGACGCGCTGGCCTCCCGTCCGCCCTTCAAGATCACCGCGTTTGCGCTGCGGATGGCAAGGGAGCCGATTTGGATCACGGCGTCGGGCCGGCTTTCGAAGATGATCAGTAGCACGCCCAAGGCATGGGAGACTTGGCGCAGGATGAGGCCATCGTCGAGCTGCGTGGCGCGTTGGGTTCGACCGAGCGGGTCGGGCGTGGCGGCGAGTTGGCGCACGCCGTCGATCATCGCGTCCAGCTTGCCGTGACTGAGACCGAGGCGAGCTAGGAGCACACCGCTCAGCCCATCGCGCTCGGCTCGCGCCAGATCTTCGCGGTTTGCGGCAAGCAGAGCCTCGCGTCGCGCGTCCAGAAGCGACGCCAGGGTCTCCAGCGCGGCGGTGCGATCTGCGGCTGGCGCCGCCCCGAGTGCGCGTTGGCCGTGGCGAGCCTGCAGGGCGAGGGCGCGGAGCGTCTTGGGATCGTGGGTCATGGCAATAGGGCTGGGGCTTGGGGGCTAGCCGCGCGGATCGGTGTCGCTCGGCGCGAGGGCGAGGTCGTCGCGGTGGACGAGGGCGTCGTGACTGCGCACGTGTTCGGGCGGCACGCCGCGTATCCAAGCGCGGGCGGTGGCGGCGTCGTAGTGGGTGACGCCTCTGGCGATCACCTCACCTGAGGGATCACATAGCTCCACCACATCGCCGCGATGGAAGTCGCCTAGGATTTCCGTGACCCCAGGGGCGAGCAGGGAGGCGCCTTGCTTCACGATGGCGTGTACCGCGCCCTGATCCAGTGAGAGTCGCGCCGTAGGTGCGGAGGCGAAGGCGATCCAGCGCCGCCGCGCCGCGAGGGCGGGGCGGGCGTGGTACCAGGTGCCTGCGCGTTCGCCTTCGGCGATGCGGGCCAAATTGCCGTGCGCAAGGCCCGAGGCGATCACCGCGTGGCAACCCGCGTGGGCCGCGAGGTGGGCTGCGGCGACCTTGCTGCGCATACCGCCGCGGCTCAGCGCGTTGCCGCCACCGAGTTCGGGTGAATCCTCCGGGCTCTCCAGGGGACGGACCTCTTCGAGTAGCGTCGCGGCGGGCTCCAAACGCGGGTCAGTGGCGTACACGCCATCCACGTCCGTTAGCATCACCAGCAAGTCCGCATCGAGCTTGGAGGCCACTAGGGCGGACAGCTGGTCGTTGTTGCCAAAGGCCATGGCGCTTGCCTCGGACACCTCCTCGCGGGCCACCACGTCGTTTTCGTTGATGATGGGGATGACCGCCGACCGCAGCAGGCTGCCCATCGTGTGCTGCAGGCTGAGGTAGCTCTGGCGCAGGCTGAAATCCCGTCGCGTGAGTAGCAACTGGGCGCAGACGATGCCAAAGCGTGAGAAACCCTGTTCGTAGAGTGCCATCAGCGGCATCTGGCCGACGGCGGCGCAGGCCTGGCGCTGGGCCGGCGTGAGCGGTGGCTCCAGCTTGAGTCGCTCGCAGCCAAGACCGACTGCCCCGGAGCTGACCAGTAGCACTTCACGACCGGCGTGCTGAAGGTCGGCGAGCTGCTCGATGATGCCCGCCAGACGGGTGAGCGCAGGCCGGCCGTCGTCGCGCGTGAGCACGCGCGTGCCTACTTTTACGACGACGCGCCTAGCGTTGGCGAGCGCAGGGCGCGCGATGGCAGCGCTGGGTGTGGCCACAGCGAGAGCGCCTCGCGAAGGGATGAGCGGACAGAGTATCCCACCGGCCAGGGGGCGACAAAGCTGCGCGGCGCACTGGATCGCACCGCTTGCTGCCCCTGTGTGCGACCCTTGGCGAGGATTGCAGATGCCGGGAACCGACAGGACTCGGCGACTGCCAGAGCATCCATTGAGAGCTGAGCAGAGATGTCGATGCCGCCAGTGACCCAGGCCCTGTTGTTCGCGAATATTGGTATCTTCGCCCTGGAGTACCTGCTTGGCTTGCCCCTCGGGGCCTTCCAGCTGTGGCCCCTTGGGGGTGCCGCTGGGCACTTTCTGCCCTGGCAGATGGTGACCTACAGCTTTCTGCACGGTGGGGCACTGCACCTCGGGGTGAACATGCTGGCGCTCAGCGTGTTCGGCTCTCCCATCGAGCGGTCCATCGGTTCCCGTCCCTATCTGCACCTGTACATGGCGTGCGTATTCACCGCGGCGCTCGTCCACCTCTTGGTCACCCCCATGATAGGCTTGCCAGCGCTGCCTACGCTCGGCGCCTCGGGCGGTGCTTCTGGCCTACTGCTCGCCTTCGGCGTGCTGTTCCCCCGCCAGCGCGTACTGTTGCTGATCCCGCCAATACCGATAGAGGCGCGCTGGTTGGTGCTGCTGTATGCGGCGATCGAGTTGGTGCTCGCATTGTCCGGCAAGATGCCAGGGATCGCCCACTTCGCGCACCTAGGCGGTATGTTGGGTGGCGCTCTCATGATTCAGTACTACCGCTCGCGAATGCGCTCGCCCTAGAAGCCTTGGGCGCTGCATTGGCGGCACCACCAAAGAGCGTATGGAATGGAGAGGCGCTTGCACGGCTGATCGGGGGTCAAGCCCGGCTGGCGCTCGGAACCGTGGTGCTTTGGCGCACGCGTGCGGCGAGTTGCGCCCGACCGCGTGTTGACCGATGCGCCTCGCTGGCTGTCGCCGCCGGGCGGTGGGCGTATCGCGACAGGCGAAGGCCTATGGCAGACTCGGTCGCACACCGTCGTCATCGCCTGTGCCGGGAGGCCCCATGATCTGCAGTCAACTCACCCGCTGCCTCACCACGCTGGGCGCGGCTCTCGCGCTCGGCGCCTTGATCGCCGGTCCTGCAGGAGCAGCCTCTACCACGCTCGATCGTATCGCTGAGCGCGGCGAGCTGCGCGTGGGCTACGTGCCCGATGCGCCGCCCATGTCTTTCCGGGGCGAGGGGGAGGAGCCGAGTGGCTACTCCATCGCCTTGTGCAGGCGCGTGGCCGCGGCGATTCAGAAGGCGGTTCAGCTCGATGAGATGAGCGTGAGCTACGTGCCGCTGGTCACTCCGCGGGCGCGCCTACGAGCGGTCGAAGAGGGGGAAGTGGACCTCGAGTGCGGTGCCACCACCGTGACCCTCTCGCGCCGCGAACGCGTCGACTTCTCCCTGATGACGTTCATCACCGGCGGGGCGGTGCTCTCGATGAGCGATGCCGAGATGGCTTCGACGTCGGATCTCGCCGGAAAGAAGCTGGCAGTGATCACAGGGAGTACGACGGAAGACGCGCTACTTCGCTTCCGCGAGACCAACGATATAGCGATCGAGCTACGGGTCATTTCCAACCACCTCGACGGGATGAAGCTGCTGAAGGCCGGCGAGGTGGATGGCTTCGCGTCTGACCGAGCCATGCTGATCGGTCAGGTGGTGCAGCGAGGCGAGGACCCGAAGGACTACCGACTCACGCGCAACGTCTTCTCCTTCGAGCCCTACGCCCTGATGCTCCCGCGCGGTGACACGGAGTTCCGGCTGGTGGTGGACAGCGCCCTCGCTGAGCTCTATCGCAGTATCACGATTCAGCGTGTCTACCACGATTGGTTCGGCAAGTACGGTGAGCCTCTGCCGGAGATCGTGCGCGCGATGTACGAGTCGCAGGCGATCGCCGAGTAAAGCGCGCCGGAGACCGCCCTAGCGCTCTAGGAAGTCGTTGACTTCGTTAAGGAAGCGTTCCGAGGCGGGTTCGCGCCCGAGCAGGAGATGGCCGTCGCTCTCTAGGCTCACGAACTCGGCGCCGGGGATGCGCGCGGCGATGTGTCGGCCGGTCTCCACTGGGATGCGCTGGTCGCCGCGCGAGTGCAAGACGAGCGTGGGCGTGCGCACTTCGCCCAGCCGATGGCGTACGTCTATATCGCCAAATGCGCTCAGAAAGCGCACCGCATTTTCCGGTGAGGCAGTCTGACGCTGGAATTCGTTGAACCACGCCAGCTCCTGCGCGGTGGCACTCGGCATGAAGGTGGATGAGAAGATCTGTCGGTAGGTGGGAAGGTCCTTGCCCCAGCCCGACGCGGTAAGCGTCATGACCGCCTCGCGCTCGCGTACGGTAACCTCGTCCGCATCCACCCGCCAACCCGCGGCGTAGGCACCGAAGAGAATTAGGTGGCTCACCCGCTCGGGGTGACGCACGGCGTACTCGATCGAGACGGACGCGCCCTGCGAGATGCCTAGCAGGGCGAAGCGTTCGATATCGAGGGCGTCGACCACCGTCTCCAGGTCGGTGACGAAGGCGTCGAAGTCGATCGACTCGACGTCCCAGTCAGAGAGCCCGTTACCTCGTTCGTCGTAACGCACGAAGCGGTGGTGGCGGGCTAAGCGGCGAAACAAGGGGCTCCAGATTGGCGCGTTCCAATCGAGCTCCAGGTGACTCAACCAGTTCGCCGCCTTCACCACGGGCGTGCCCTCGCCGACAGTGGCGTAGGCGATGCGCACCTCATCATGGGCGGTGCAGAAGTGGATCGTTTGGCGGCCTAGGAAAGCGCGTTGCTCGTCCTCCGCCGTGGGCGTCTGCAGGCTTGAGGACAGCGTGTCGGCTGCCGGGCTGGTGGGGACTTGCCACGGCACGCCCGCTGCGCGCATGCGTGCGGATAAGGTATCGGCCAGGCCGTCAGCCTGCGCCATACGCCCGATACGGCGCAGCAACGACACGGCCGCGCTGGCCGCGGACGGGGAGAAGGCGTCGAACTCCAGCCAGCGCAGGGCGGCTTCGGCCGCGTCTTCGGGCGAGCTCTCGGGGTGCTGGGCTAAGGCCCCGGCGATTCGGGCGCGTAGGCGTTGGACTTGCTGACGCTCTGCCTCTAGCCAGGCTTGGAATTCCTGTTGATTCGGCAGATCGATGCCGTCCAGGAGCGGATCGCGCAGGGCCTTGTCGAGCGCGCAAAGCGTGTCCAACGGTTGCTCGGCAAGTGTGTGGTCTAGCTGCTCGGCGATACGATGCAGATCGATGGACGCACCGGCGGTGACGAAGGCGGCGCGTTCGCGATCTGCCGCGATGCGCTCGGCCTCCTCGTCGTTGACGATTGCGCGTAGCTTGCTGAGCGCCCAGCGCAGAGCTCCGCGCGGATCGTCCGGGAGTTCCCACAGCAGCTCGCACAAGCGATCGCGTCGATGGGGACGGGCGGTCAGGGCGAGGTAGGCGAGCAGGGCACGGGCTTTGCGCGACGAGGGCAGGGGGATCGGTCGCTCGCCGCGGAACACGGTCAGTTCGCCTAGTAACTGTATGCGCAGTGCTTTCATGGCCCTCGCCGGAACTGGACTCCCTCACCGGCAGGATTCTCTCAGAATCGCGCCACGCCCGGCGCAACCGTTTGCGCCGCTCGGTTCTTCGCCTGGGTCAACCGGGTAGACTGTCGGGCCGTTGGTAGCTGGATCTTGGCGACGAGCGTGTCGTGTAAAGATCCTTAAAGATCGGGAACTCTCATCCTGGGCGTAATCCAAGCTCTTGGCTGAGAGACACCGAACGCCGTGGGTGGAATCGTGGGACGAACCGTTGATGGATAGGGGTCATGCGCACACGCGTTGGGCGATGCTGCCTGGCGCTGTCCTGTGCCTGTTGGGGGCGTGTGCCAGCCAGCCGCCGGTGGAGGAGATCTTCACCCAGGATGAGCGCACGGACCTCAGCGGGCACTGGGAGCTCGACTACGAGCGCAGTGACAACGTCCAGCGACGCTTGCGCAGCCTGCTCCTGCGCCTGCAGAAGGGCGGCTACGCGGTGGCCGACCCTGGTGGGCAGGGCGTGACCTTGTCCCGTTCGCGAGGCTCACTCGAGGCGCTCGTCGGCTTGGCGCAACTGGCCGATGAGGTCACCCGCTCCCCGGTCCTCGAGATCGCTCAGACCGAGTTCGACATTGCCGTCGAACGCGACCAGGACTTCGCGCTCACCTGTGTGTTCCACCCCGACCGACCGCTCTCCCAACAAGGCGTGATGAGCAGCGAGCTGTGCGGTTGGGTAAATGAGCGCCTCGTGTTTCAGACCGGGCTCCCCGACGGGCTCACCATCTTTCATCAGTTCACCCTAGCACCGGACGGCGATCAGCTGCATATCGCCACCACCTTGCGCGGACCGGGCGCCGCCTCGCCCTTTACCGTGAGCCGCTTCTACAACCGCTACGAGCCGCTGCGCCAGGAAAATGAGGAATGCTCCGATACGCTGACGCGCGGTCGGGTTTGTGCCGGTGATTGATCTCGTTAGGCTGTTCCGCTCTCTCGTCCGCGCCTGCTCCATGCTGCTCGTGCTGGCGACTTGGACTAGTGCCGCAGCCAAGACCCTGCTCGATGTGGATGTGCCCCTGCTCGATCAGGGTCTGCCGATAAGCCGTGCGCAGCAGCTCGAGCAGGGCATCTACCCGGAGATCCGCCGAGTGGAAGCGCAGTACTTCGCTGTCGCGCTCGCTCGCGCACTCGTGGACACGGCCCGCTTCGGCTCCGTGCGCGTGGTGCCAAGCGAGGACTCCACGGCGGAGTTGACCCTGCGCGGGAAGATCCTGCGCTCCGACGGTCGGGAGCTCGAGCTATCGCTGGTGGCGGTCGACGCAACGGGCCGGCGCTGGCTCGAGCGCGACTTCTACATCGCCACTCCCGTGCCCCTCAGCTCGCCGGATGACAAGGCCACCACTGAGCGGCAGTCCGACGCACTGGAGCGCTTGTACGAGCGCATTACCGCTGATCTCGTGATGGCCCTGGATGCCCACGACGAGCGTGAGCTCGCTCTAATTCGAGAGATCTCCCTCCTGCGCTACGCGGCAGTGCTCGCCCCGCAGCCCTTTGCCGAGTATGTAGAGTGGGTGCCGCCGCAACGGGCCCCGCGTAGCGAGGAAAACGATGAGGTGCTGCCGCCCCTGATGCCGCCGCATTACCGAGCCGTTCGCCTGCCATCAGCGCAAGATCCGATGATCGGCCGTATCACTCGCGTGCGCCTCACGGAGGCACAACTGAAAGACACCTCGCACCAGCTGTACGCGCGTGCGGTGGACGATGTGACCGAAGGCTACGAGACCTGGCGACGCTTCAATGCGCAACAGCTGGCGTACGTAGAGGAGCGCCAGGGGCGTTTCGCCGGCACGAGCAAGAAGGAGCGCAAGCGCCGGCGCAAGGCACGTACCTACGCGAGCTACAAGCAGAGCTACGAAGACTACCGCTGGGCGAAGGAGCAGGAGCAGCGCATGGCGGCGTGGGCCGCGCGCTTGGACACGCAGGCCAGGCCGACCGTGCAAGAGGTAGAAGGCACGCTAGTGGAGCTCGAAGGCAGCCTGTCGGAGCAGTACGCGGAGTGGCGCCGGATCCTGCGCGCCCTGTTCGAGCTCGAGACCGGGGTGGCGACCACGCCCTAGTGGGCAGCGTCAGCAAGGCGCGTCGCGCGGCCAATGGCATCGCCATTGGCAAGCGATGCAACGCCGCGATGGCGCCCGTGCTACTCGCTGAGCGTCACCCTATTTACCAAGCGGCCCACTAGGCGAGGGGTGACGGCGCCCGCGCGGCCGACGGCTCGCCAAGGCCACTCCACACCGTGTCGATCACGTTGATACCGCCAAAGGCGTGCCGTGGGAGAGCGCATTGACTTCCTGCGACGGCAGCCCCTCCCCGTCGAAGAGGGCTCGCTCAGGCGACAGCTCTGGCCATCGCAAGGGACTGCAGAAGGGTTCCGGAACTTGGGCGCGTTGGGTTGGTCGGCAACAGGTCGCCTTACGACCGTGTGTGCGCTGACGGCATCATGCGCTTGTACGGGGCCGCGAGCACGCAAGGACGCTTGGCCATGATGACGCCATCCTCCAGCCTGATGAGGCGGGCACGGCATCGTTCGGCGGTGTGGCTGCTCAGCTTTCTTGTGCTGATTGGGGGCATCTCGGCCACTCTCCACGCGAGCGGTCACGACCATGAGCACTGCGAGGAGCAGCAGTGCGCCAGCTGCCTTTTCCTGGCCCAGCTCGATTGCGTGGCACCGCAAGCGCCCACGTTTCTCGTGGCGCGAATGCCGGCGGTGAGCGTGACCTACACGCTCTTCTCACGCACCGCCGCCGTCGGCTCGCTGCCCTATCTCTCCCGCGCCCCGCCACGGCAAAGGGATCACCCCTAAACCGCACTGACCGGTTGCTCGTCATCGCCGCTAGGCGCGCCCTCAGGGGACTGCGTGCCCATGCGCGATGAGGCGCGGTATGTCCGTCCATCGCTGTGCGGTGCGACCGTGCGTTCATGGGGTGTTCCCATTGGCGAGCCCTGCGATGAGCTCATGCAGAGATCTCATCGAACCTAAGCCTCCGTTCAGCCTTAAGGGGAGAACCGATGTCGCAAGCGTTGTTGCGTGCGGAGAAACTGACGAAGCGATTTGCCGAGCAAGCCGCGCTCTTGGCCCTTGATCTCAGCGTCGACTCAGGCGAGGTGGTGTGCCTGCTCGGTGCCAATGGCGCTGGCAAGACCACTACCATCAATCTGTTCCTCGGCTTCCTTCATCCCGACGAAGGCAAAGCCCTGGTCGAGGGCATCGAGGTGGCCGTAGATCCCATAGGGGCACGGCGGCGCCTGGCCTACCTGCCGGAATCGGTGGCCCTATACCCCATGCTGACTGGCCTAGAGAACCTCACCTTCTTCGATTCTCTAGGCAACGAGTCCCCCGGGTCGCAGGAGCAGCTGCGCCAGATCCTAACGGACGTTGGTCTGGCGCCGCAGGTGCACGACCGACGCGCCAGCACCTACTCGAAGGGTATGCGCCAGAAGGTGGGTATCGCGATCGCCGTCGCCCGAGGCGCCCGCGCTCTATTGCTCGATGAGCCCTTGTCTGGTTTGGATCCAGAGGCTGCCAATGGACTCGGGGAGCTCATCACCCGATTGCGTGGTGAGGGCTGCGCGGTGCTGATGGCCACGCACGACATCTTTCGGGCCAAGGAGGTCGGCGATCGGATTGGCATCATGGCTCACGGTCGACTGCTCGACACGCTCCGCCCGAGCCACCTCGACGCGCGAGAGATCGAGCAGATCTATCTCTCCCACCTGCGCGAGGCGACAGCAGTAGCGAGTGACAGCGAGGCGGTCTCATGAGCGGCGTATTGATGGCCAAGGACGCCGCCCTCATGCAGCGCGAGCCGCTGCTTCGGGCACTGCTGATCGCCGTGCTTGTGCTGCTCCTGGTGGCCCTGTTCTCGGGCGCGCAACGCGGGGCGCAGTTTGCGCAAGAGCGGACCGCGGCACAGGCGGCCGATCATGAGGTTTGGCTCGAGCAGGGCGAGCGAAATCCGCACTCGGCAGCGCACTTTTCGCGCTACGCGTTCCGTCCTGTAGCGCCCCTGGCGTTGCTCGATCCGGGCGTGAGCGACTTCGCGGGGCTCGCCGTGTGGATGGAGGCGCACTTCCAGGACCCTGCTGACTTTCGCCGCGCGGAGGATGCATCGCAGCTGAGTCGGTTCGCGCAGCTCTCGCCGGCCTTCCTGCTGCTGACGGCTGCGCCGCTGCTCATCTTCGTCATGCTCTACGCCAGCATCGCGGGGGAGCGCGAAGACGGCACCATGCGCCAGCTGCTGGCGAGCGGCGTTGGCGCGGATGAGATCTACCTAGGCAAGCTCCAGGCCGGCCTATGGATCGTCTTGCGCGTGTACACGCTGGTGTTCCTCCCAATCTCGATCGTGGCCGTGGGCGGGGCATCGAGCGGTCAGGCCGGCGACGTGCTTTTACGATTGGCCCTTCTGTACGTCACGTACGCAGTTTACCTAAGCATTTTCGTGGCGATGGCAATCGGGGTGTCGGCACTCTGTCGGGGGCGCCTGACGGCGTTGTCCACGCTGGCTGGACTCTGGGTGCTGATGGCAGTGCTCGTGCCGCGCTTGGGCGCGGGAGTCGCCACGACCTTGCATCCGCAGCCCGATGCTCGGGCGACCGAGACGCGCCTGGGCGAAGCCTCCTACCTATGGTGGGGCGATGAGCAAATGCAGGCGCGCACGCGCGAGGACGCACTGGCGCAGCATGGGGTAGACGACGTGGCAAAGCTGCCCTTCAACTACGAGGCCTACACTCTGCAGGCGAGCGAAGAGGTCTCCAACCCGGTGTTCGACCGCATCTACGCAGATCTAGTGGCGCGCTACCGCGCACAGGAGTCGGTCGTGCGCAGCTTCTCCCTGCTTTCACCATCACTTCCCACGACCTCCTTATCCAGGGCCCTAGCCGGCACGGATCGCGCTCACCACGAGGCCTTTACCGAGGCTGCAGAGACGCGCCGGCGTCAGATGATTAAGATGCTCAACGAGGACTTCATGGTCCACGCCGGGGAGGCTGGCTATGGCTATACGGCAGGCCGTGACCTATGGGAGCGGTTCGGTGACTTCGCGTATCGCGCACCATCTTTTCCCTCGATGTTGGGGCGCTACGCCTTCGATGTGCTCCTACTGCTCGGTTGGCTTGCGGCGGCAGTGACCACCTCACGGGCGTTCGTGCGGCGGGCCGCCAGCGGTGAGGCGGTGGCGCCATGAAGATAGATAGCGCCGTCCTTGCCCTGGAGAGAAAGATCTTCCTAACCCGCGGCAACGGCATGGTGATGATCGGCGTCCTATTCGTCGCCGTCTTGCTTGCCGGCTGGAGTGGGGCGCTTTGGCGCGATGCACGGGTAGCGAGCCTGGATGCCGTCGAGGCTGAGGGACTCGAGTCGCTGGGGCAGTGGCGCCAGGCCCTTGCCGATATCGAAAGCGGCGCAAAGGAGGCAGAGACCTACGACGCTCGACCCGTGAGCATCGCGTTTCCCGCGGTCCTGCGGCCTTCCTCCCTGGGGGACTTCGCCGTGGGGCATAGCGAGCTGCAGCCTGCAAACGGGGAGATCTCGCCGTGGCGCAACGCGGGCACGATCTTCCGTAGGTACCAATTCGACAACCCGACCATGCTCGCCGCCGGGCGCTTCGATTTGGCGCTGATTGCCGTACTACTCCTGCCGGTGCTGATGATCGCGGTCTCCTTTGAGGTGCTGGCGCGAGATCGGGCGCGCGGCACGCTCGCCATGATCATGTCTCACCCCGTCTCGCTCGCGCGCCTGGTCTGGCTGCGCCTGCTGTTGCGCAATGGCCTGCTCCTGGCGGCCGCGTTGCTGGGGATGATCGTAGTGCTCATCGCTTTCCACGGAGGAGGTGATCGCTACGGCCGCTTCGCGTTATGGGCTGGAGTGCTCGTCGCCTACTGGGCAGTGTGGGTAGGGTTGATCGCCTGCTGCGTCGCGCGCTTTCGTGGTCCCACGGGCACTGCCGCAGCGCTGGTCGCGCTGTGGTTGCTGCTCGTCATCGCGCTGCCGGCCAGCGTCGACACGGTTGCAGAGGCCGCTTATCCCACGCCGTCAAGGCTCGCTTACCTGTCGGAGATCCGTCGGGGTCAGGTGCAGACCAACCGGGCGCTGGACGAGCTGACCGGCGAATTCCTTGTGGATCATCCCGAGCTGACCGTGGGGGACGAGGGCTTGCCTGCCTACATACGGGCGTCGTTCCTCGCCAACGAGATGGCACGTGAGCGTGCTGCACCGATCGTCGAGGCGTACGAGCGGGCCTGGTCTGGTAGGGCGCGAACGCTGCAGTTTGCTCAGCTCCTATCGCCGGCGATCGTCGCCCAGCGGGCGTTCAGCATCGTGGCCGGCGATGATATCGATCGCCAGCATCGATTCCAGCGCCAGGCGAGCGACGCCCTCGACCACCTTGCTGAGGTCGCAGGCCCTGCCATCGTCTCGCGTAACCGGCTGTCGTTGGCGCAGTTTGACGCCTTGGAGCCCTTCACTTTCCAAGAGCGCACGGTGAGCGAGCTGATGAGAGCCATCGCTTGGCCAGTGCTATTGCTGGCACTAGTCGGGGCGCTGCTTTGGCGCGCATCGAACCGGCTCTTCGCTCGGGCGGAGAAGGAGCTGGCCGGTGCGGGGGGGCCTAGGCGATAGAGCCGCAGGGGGGGGGCACGGGACGTGCGACCTGTGCATCAACAAGTCATTGGTTGCGCGAAACACGGGTGACGCTAGTGTCCTGAGTTAGAAGTTCGTTGATGAATTCGCAGGCGAGTTGTTGGCCTGAGCGCGGCGCGAGGACGAGCGTGGCAGGTCCCACGGGAGGAGGAGCAACGTGTTCTGGGGCGAAAAGGGGCCGCGAATTCATCAACTAACTTCTAACCCAGGACACTAGAAGTCTAGGGCCCTGATCGCGAACAACACGGGAGACTTGGAACCCCCGGCGGCGGCTAGCTGGCGCTGGCGACGATAGTGTTACGATATAACATTACGCTGCGGACAGGAGAGACCATTGGCGGCCCAGCTACCGGTCACTGTGCTTTCTGGCTTTTTAGGTGCTGGAAAGACCACCTTGATGAACCACGTATTGAACAACCGCGAAGGACGGCGCGTCGCCGTTATCGTCAATGATATGGGAGAGGTAAACATCGACGCCTCGTTGCTGCGCAGTGGCGTCTCCCTGCAGCAGGTAGACGAGAAGTTGGTTGAGCTCACTAACGGCTGTATCTGCTGCACCCTGCGCGAAGACCTGCTCGAAGAGGTGGCTCGCCTAGCGCAGGAGCAGCGTTTCGACTACTTGCTCGTCGAGTCGACAGGGGTCTCCGAGCCCCTGCCGGTAGCTGAGACCTTCACCTTCGAGGATGAGCAGGGCCGATCCCTATCGTCCCTGGCGCGCCTGGACACGATGGTCACGGTTGTTGATGCCTTCAACTTTCCCCGCCTTATGGAGGAAGCACAGACCCTAAAGCAGAAGGGCATGGAGGTGGTCGACGAGGACGAGCGCAACGTGGCCGATCTACTCATCGATCAGGTTGAGTTTAGCAATGTGATCGTGGTGACTAAGACTGATCTCGTCGCCAAGGAGACGGCGGACGCCTTGATCGCTACCCTGCGCCGCCTCAACCCGAGCGCGCAGGTAATCACCGCCGAGCAGGGAAGGCTGCCGACTGAAGCGATCCTCGGCACCCGGCGCTTCTGTATGGAGGAGGCGGAGCGTGCCCCGGGCTGGCTCGCGCAGATGCGCGGAGAGCACGTGCCGGAAACCGAACAGTACGGGATCGGCAGCTTCGTCTACCGGGCTCGTCGGCCTTTCCACCCCCAACGCCTGTACGAGTTCCTGGTCGCCGGGTGGCGCTATGGCAACCTGGTGCGCTCCAAGGGCTACTTCTGGCTGGCCACGCGCTTCGACGAGGCCGGCTCCTGGTCGCAAGCCGGCGGTATCATGAACCACGGTTTCGCCGGCATGTTCTGGGATGCGATGCCAGAGCAGGCTTGGCCGGAGGACGCGGAAACACGCGCCTCGATCCGCTCGCAGTTCGAAGCGCCCTTCGGCGATCGTCGTCAAGAGATCGTGTTCATCGGCCAGACCCTCGATGAAGACTCTGCGCGTAGGACCCTCGACGCCTGCCTGCTCGACGACGCGGAGCTTGCCACGGGCCCGAGCGTCTGGGCCACCTATTCCGACCCCTTCCCCCAATGGACTGCGGACAGCGTAGATGAGGATCTAGCGTCGTGATGCGCAGGGTATTCAGCGATAAGTTAGGTGACTTTGCAGCTGTGTACGAAGATGTGGAGTTGGTGAGCGTGGACCGTCCGACTTCGGTCACGACGACATCGGCTGGCGCCTGGATGGCGCAAGGCGGGAAGATCGAGGCGCAGTGGAAGCAATCGGCCAGCGAACCAGAAGCCGCGGGCATTGCACTGGCACCCATTCGCGACCAAGCCTTGCGATCTTCTCTATGTGATGAGATCTCCCAGGGCGTCGACCTACTCACGGACCTGCTCGACTGCGCCACCGTCGGCCTTCGTGCCGCCACTCTAAGCGGCCCGATGTGCCCACGTTTCCATACCGATAGGGTGCGCTGTCGGATGCTGATCACGCTTGGTGGCCCGGCCACCGAGTGGATTGCCCACGAGGAGGTGGACTTCGATCTCCTGGCCGATCGAGACTCGCGAGAAGTCCCCCTGCGTACGGGAGGTCACGTACGTACGTTCAACTCAGGTGCCTGGTCCCTGCTGAAGGGCGGGCGCTGGGATCACCATTTCCAAGGGGTGGTGCATCGCTCGCCCCACGCCTACGACGCACGCCTGCTCCTCACCTTCGACCCGCTGTTCCGCAACTAGCACCTCGCCGCTCACGTCGCACGCCTCCTGGGGCGAACTCTCCTCGTTGCGGCCGGTCCTATCTCGCATCCACTTGGTGCGCTAGCACCAAGGATGTTCAAGAGCGCTACGGGGGCGTTAGCATGTGGGCCCCGATAGCTCGCCTATCACGGAAGAGATGCCGCCTGACGGCGCTTGGGCCTGGTCCCACGCGACCGTGCCGCCGGCGCGAACGAACAGAAGGATCCACCAGTGCGTCTGACTGCCCCAGCTCTGCTACTTTCCAGCCTCATCGCCGGCGCCACCCTGGCACAAGATGGCACGCGCATGCTGCGCTTCCCCGATCTGCACGCCGATCAGGTGGTGTTCGGCTATGCCGGCGATCTGTGGCTGGCGCCCGTAGACGGGGGGGCTCAAGCGCGGCGTCTAACTTCCCATCCTGGCCTCGAGCTCTATCCGCGCTTCTCCCCGGACGGCTCCAAAATTGCCTTCACGGGGCAGTACCGGGGCGATGAGCAGGTCTACGTCATCGACGTCGCTGGTGGTGAGCCCGTGCAGCTCACCTATTACCCGACTCCGGGACCGCTGCCGGCACGCTGGGGCACCGACCATCAGGTGTACGGCTGGACGCCGGACGGCGCCAAGGTCCTGTTTCGCTCCATGCGTGAGGACTTCAACGACCCGCGCTTGTACGAGGTAGCGATCAGTGGTGGTCTACCGTCCGTGTTGCCGATGCCCCGAGCGGGCTCCGGCGTGTTTTCACCGGATGGCACCCAGGTGCTCTACTCGCCCCTGTTCAGGGACTTTCGCACCTGGAAGCGCTATCAGGGCGGTTGGGCGCAAGACCTGTACGTATACGACCTGAAGAACGACAAGGCCGCACCACTTGCCACGGACCGGCGCACGGAGCGCGACCCCGTTTGGCTGCCCACGGGCATCTTCTACGTCTCCGACCGCGATGGCGTATTGAACCTCTACGCCGCCGGTGACAATGGCAGTGCAGATCAACTCACCTCGCACGATACCTGGGATGTAAAGTGGGCCAGTGGCGATGGGGTCTCGCGCATTGTCTACGAGGTCCAGGGAGTGATCGGCCTCTACGATACAACTGCCCGCCAAGAGCAGCTGCTCAGCATCGAGGTCCCGGACGATCGCGTGCGGCGCACCGCACGCCGAATCGATGTGCAGAAGCAGATCGAGGACTACTCAGTCTCGCCAGCGGCCGAGCGCATCGCGATCACCGCGAGGGGCGATGTGTTTAGCGTTCCCGCCAAACACGGCATCACCCGCAACCTCACGCGCAACGCCAATGCCCATGATCGCGAAGTCGCCTGGTCGCCGGATGGCGCTCACATCGCGTTCATCAGCGATCGCAGCGGCGAGGAGCAGGTCTACGTCATCGACAGCGGGGGCGGCGGCGAAGCGCGTGCTCTCACCACCCTGGAGCCCTTGCGCCTGTACGGACCGCAATGGGCGCCCGACAGCAAGTCGCTGGCCTTTCACGATCATGAGGGACACGTTCACCTGATAGATTTGCAAGGCAAGCACAAGATCGTCGCCAGTTCGCCGTACGGCATCATCGACGACTACCGGTGGGCGCCTGACTCGCGTTGGATCACCTACTCGCGGCAGACCGATCTGGGCATGGACGCGGTGTACGTCTGGTCTCGTGAAGACGGTGAGACCCGCCAGGTCAGTGAGCCGTTGTTCTACGCCTTCGGACCGGCCTTCAGCCAAGATGGCAAGCACCTGTTCTTCCTGAGCGATCGGCAGTTCGCGCCGCAGATCGGCGCGTTCGAATGGAATTATGTTGGCGACCGCGAGACCGGCATCTTCGCCCTGGCTCTCACCGGCGAATCGGGCAATCCCTTCGGACCGCGCAACGATGAAGTAGCTGCCGCGGACAGCGATGGCGACCAGGACGAGGCTGAAAAGGAGGGCGACGGCGAGAAGGAAGACGAAGACGCCGAGGCGTCAGAGGGGGTGCGCGTGGCGATCGAGTTTGACGGGTTGTCGCAGCGGGTCATCCGCGTGCCCGTCGAGTCGGACAACATTGCCGCCCTGATGCCTCTCGCCGATCAGCTCCTCTATGTGACAACTGGGGCTTTCTACTACGGCCGATCCCCGGACGTGAAGACGACCTTGCGGGCGCTCGACTTCAAGACGCGCAAGAGCAAGGACATTGTGGCCGACATCTCTGCGGTCGTGCGATCCGCCGACGGCAAGGTCGTAGTGGTACGAACCCCGGCTGGGCTGAAGCGCATCGCGCTCGCCAAGCCTGGCGAAGCGGAGGCGATCAGCACCGCCAATCTGATTGTCTACCGAGCCCCGACGGACGAGTGGCTGGTCGCCTTCGATGAGGTCTGGCGACGGTTCCGAGACTACTTCTACGTGCGCAACATGCACGGCTACGACTGGGATGCCCTGCGCGAGCGCTACCGCCCGCTGGTGCAACACGTGTCTACGCGAGAGGATCTGAACACGCTTATCGGCGAGATGATCGCCGAGCTGAATGTGGGCCACGCCTACGTGGCGGGCGGTGATCTGCAGGCACCGAAGCGCTCGTCAGCGGCTTTGCTCGGGGCTCGCTTCGAGGCCGATGAGAAATCGGCACGCTACCGTATCGGTCATATCTACGCGGGCCACAACGCAGAGGCGAAGTATCGCTCGCCGCTCACGGAGGTGGGTGTGGGCGTGGAAGCTGGGGACTACGTGATCGCGATCGACGGTCGTGAATTGACCCTAACGGACAACCCCTACGACCTGCTCACGGACCGCGGCACACAGCCCGTGGAGCTCACCGTAAGCAGCACACCGACGGGGCAGGAGACGCGCCGGGTGCTGGTCGACCCGGTCGCCGATGAGACCTCACTCGTCTATCTCGAGTGGGTGGAGAAGAACCGGCGCTACGTAGCGGAGAAGACCAATGGGGAGGTCGGCTACCTGCACATTCCCGACATGGGTGCGGCCGGTATCTACGAGTTCGTGAAGTGGTTCTACCCGCAGATGCGCAGGCGCGGCCTAATCGTCGATGTGCGCGGTAACGGCGGCGGCAACGTCTCACAGATGATCCTGCGGCGCTTGATGCAGCGACCGTTGGCGTACGGTCACCAGGCTCACAGCGAATGGACCAACACCTATCCCTCCACGGCGTTTACCGGACCCATGGTGGCGCTGGTCAGTGAGAACTCTGCGTCGGACGGCGATATCTTTCCGTACTTCTTCCGTGAAGCGAAGCTAGGGCCTCTGATCGGTAAGCGCAGCTGGGGTGGCGTGGTTGGCATCACCAGCCACGGGCCGCTTATCGATGGCGGCAACGTGTTCGTGCCGGAGTTTGGCATGTCGCAGAAGGACAAGGGCTGGATTATCGAGGGCGAGGGCGTGTCGCCGGACATCGAGGTGAGCAACGATCCCACCAGCGATGGCGATGCGCAGCTCGAACGCGGAATCGCCGAGGTGATGAAGCGTCTCGAGGCGGAGCAGCCGAGCGTGCCGGGGCGTCCGCCGGCGCGGGTGAAGCTGCGCGATAACGGCTGAACGCGCGCGAGCCGCTGCGGCGTGTTCGAGGAGTCCGTCTACCCGGCCGCCTGATGCAGGCAGCCGCGTAGCGACGCCTCCAGGGCAGCGGGGTCGGGTGGCCTATCGCCTTCGATGATGAGCTCTACGCGCGAATCGCGGCGATAGGCTGAGCCTCTGCTCTCGCTGAGGTCTTCGGTGACGTTGAACGCGCGCCATCCTCGGCTCGTGTGGAGCACGGCCTTCAGCCGCCTGAGGCCCTCGATGTCGGTGAGCGATTCCATCCACTTGGCAGCCCGTTCGGCGTCGAAGACCAGGCCTGCCCAGCATATCCAACCGAACGTCGTAGTCTGCGCGGAACGGTGCAGGTGAGGGACGATCGGTGTCTGCTCGCAGGCGATCGTCTGTGGCCCCGTGGCGCTGCGATCGACACCGTGATCGATCGTGTGTGTGTGCTGATCATCGTGGTGACCATGATCATGGTGGTGGTGATCATCCCCGGGCGCGGCGGTGGCGCCGCCGATCCGATGCCTAAGGTTGAGAACCGCCGCGGGCAGGCGCCCATGAGCTGTCTCGGCGATATGGGATCGCGCGGGGAACAGTGCCGATGCCCAGCGTCGAAAGTGCTGCAGTTCGTCCGTGCTCGCCAAGTCGGCGCGGCTGGCGATCAGCGCATCGGCAGCATCCACCTGATCGCGCACTTCCTCCCGTGCCAAATCGTGTTCCAGCGTGGCGGGGTTGAGCAAGCAGACGATTGACCGCAGGTCGACCGCGTCGCGAATCCCCTCCTTGTTGAGCGTATCGAGAATGCCCGACAGGGTGGCGAGACCCGTCGGCTCGATCAGCAGACGATCAGGCTTGCGCCGTAGGAGCTGAATCAGGGTCACTTCGAAGACGGGGCCGGCGCTGCAGCAGATACATCCCCCGGCAACCTCCTTCACGGCCACCGATGCCGTGCCGCCCGCGCTCTCCATCAAGGCCGCATCCAGACCAACGAGGCCGTATTCGTTGACGAGCACGGCCCACTGTTCGGCGGCCGGTCGCTGGGCCAGCAGCTGGTTGATGAGCGTTGTCTTGCCGACCCCGAGCGGGCCGCAAATCACATTGACAGGTACGCCGATGATCATGGGGATAGGGCCCTAGATACGCACCGTGAGGCCTTCGGACAGGGCCCGCCGATAGGCGAGGGCGCCGGGCAAGGTGCCAAGGCCAACCCCGATCAGGGCCACGGCCACGACCGTGTAGAGATCCTTCAAGCCGGGCGCCTGGGCCGTGAGCGTGAGGCCGAAGCGTGTGGCCATCAGGGGCGAGATCACGCTGGTGGCCAACTGCACCAGCACCACGCCGACCAGGGCGCCGGCCAGGGCCACTATGCCGGCCTCACCCATTAAGAGCAGGAACACGTCGCGTGGCTTGGCACCCACGGCGCGCAGCACCGCGATCTCGCGCCGGCGCTCACCTAAGGTAGCTAACAGGCTGACGAGAATGGAGACAAGGCCAACGACCACGATGAGCACGGTCATCACGATCATCACCCGCTCCGTGGCGCCGACCACCTCCCACAGGCGCGACAGACTCACCCCCGGCAGAGCGGCCATCAGGGGCTCCTGCGGGTCCGTGTTGATGCGTCGTTGTACCTGGAGGACGCTTATTGGCGAGGTCAAGCCAAGGTAGGCCGCAGTGATCGAATCGGGGCTAAGGTCCATTTGCGCGATGCGCTCGGGGGTGGCGAGGCGCGCCATCGGCGTGGGCGCGCCGCTGCGCCAGCCGAAGTGCATGGCCTCGATGCCATCGAGGCCTACGAAGACGGTGCGATCCACCGGAGTGCCCGTGGCGCGCAAGACGCCGCTGACCCTAAAAGGGGTGTTCTCGTGGGCGGAGAAATCCGCCGAGCGCAAGCCGTGCGACAGGGTGAGCGGCGCGTCGAGTCCGAGGTCTAGGGTGGCGGCAACGTCGGCACCGAGGACTGCGCCAAAGGTGTCCTGCGGCCAGACACCGTCGGCGAGGGCTAGGGGGCGGTCATCGCCGTAGCGGTAGTGGTCGAGAAACGCGGGCGTGGTGCCCACCACACGGTAGTTGCGGAAGCTGTCGCCTAGGGAGATCGGCACCGCCCAATCCACCTCGGGGTATCCGGCGATGCGCTCGAAGCTCTCCCACGTCATGTTGGCGGGCACTTCGCCGATGTGGAAGACGGTGAACAGCATGAGATTGATCGAACCGGTACGCGTGCCCACGATCAGATCCGTGCCGGAAATTGTGCGTTCGAAGGCGTCGCGCGCCCCCGAGCGCACCTTCTCCACAGCCAGGAACGCGCCAACGCCGATCGCGATCGCGAGAACCGTGAGCAGCAGGGTCGCGCGGCGATTCAAGGCGCTGCGCAAAGCCAAATCTGCAACTATCAGATTCATTCGGTTGCTATCTGGTTGAGGGTGGCCAGATCTTGGGTGCGATCGAAATGGTGGGCGAGGGCTCCGTCGTGGCTCACAAACAGGAGGCTCGAGTTGCCGCGGGCACACTCTTCGGAGAGAAGGGTGATGAAACGATCGCGGGCGTGGGCATCCAGAGCAGAGGTGGGTTCGTCGGCTAGCACCAATTCGGGCCGTCCGATCAGGGCCCGCGCCGCTGCAACCCGTTGTTGCTGGCCCACGCTCAGGGCCGTGGGCGGCTGGCGCTGCAAGTCCTCGCCCAGCCCGAGACGAGCGAGCAGGCGGCGCGCCTCCTCCTGCAGGGTGGCGCCGTCTTCGAGCACCCGCTGGCGTCGTGCTGCCGAGAAGCGGCACGGCAGGGTGACGTTGGCGACGACGGACAGGTAGGGCACGAGGTTGAAGAGCTGGAAGATGACCCCGATGTGGCTGGCACGAAGGGCGTCACGGGCTCCCCCGCGCAGGGTGTGCAACTCGTGGCCGAGCAAGCGAATCTCCCCTGACCAGGGCACAACAACGCCTGATAGTAGCGAGAGCAGTGTGCTCTTGCCGCAGCCACTCGGGCCACGCAGGAAGATGCGTTCGCCGCGCTGAATCCGCAGGAAGTCGAGGGTCAAGACGGGAGCGCTACCCCGGTCGTAACCAAAGCGAACTCGTTCGAGGGCGACGACAGCGTCGTCGCCGCCGTCAGTACTCATACGCTTCGAGCTTACTCAACTTGAGCGTGTACGCGGCGTTCGCGGTGTCCGTGTAGGCCGCGGTCGTTCGCAGTAGCCCGACGGCGGATACAGGTTCCCAGAGGCTGTCCAAGCGAACGGCGGGGTCAGCGGTAACGAACACGATTTGGTTCGGCGGCGGAGGCGGCGTATGGATGCATGCACCGAAGTACGGCACCAGCAGAAAGCGCGACAGTTTGCGATCTTGAGAGAAGTCCAGGGGGACCATGTAGCCCGGTATGCGGACCATCGTCGCATCGAGCTCGCCAACCGTGGTGAAGGTGCCGATTTGCTCCATTGAGTCGCCTGGCCCTCCCTCGAGGATAGCCGCTGGACCGCCGTAGCCCTGGGACTCGTAGAACATCCGGTAGAGCTCCTCAAGCCGGTCGAGTTCGCCTTCCGGCAGGAGATCGTCCCAAGAGATATCTAAGGGCGCCTGATCGGCCATCGTAGGCGCGGTCTCTTTCGCCGCTTGAGCATCCTCTTTGGAGGGGGCCTCGCGGTCCGGCGCAGGCTCGGCCAATTCGGCAGCGGAAAGTCCGTCGGCGGGTTGGGTGTTCGCTTCGGGTTCCTGGGCAGTTGCGATACCTAGCAGCAAGTTCGCGGATACGATAGCGCTCGCAAGACATACCTGTTGTGCGGGTCCTATCGGGAATACTAGGTTTCGTCGCATGGGGGCTCCTGTGATTACCAGCGTAGCGTGGGCTTGGCGCCGGTTAGCGTGCCGCCGACCTGATTTCGGTCGTCTAGATACACTGCATTGAGACGGATCAGGTCGGGGTAGTCTTCGAACACGGTGACGGCCACCTGCTCGAGTTGCTCCGGGCGTTCGCAGCTAAAACGGTACGTAACCTCTAAGTCTGCGTGCGCACGGTCATCGTGCGCGCCTTCGTCATGGCCACCGTGCTCGTCGTGGCCACCGTGTTCGTCATGGCCACCGTGCTCGTCGTGGTCACCGCGTTCGTCATGGTCGTCGTGTTCGTCGTGTTCGTCGTGTTCGTCGTGTTCGTCGTGTTCGTCGTGCTCGTGAGCGTCGACAAACGGGTCCTCGAGCTGAACCGCTTCGAGCGTGCAGCGCGCACGCCGGCCAGGCTGCACCGCTGCTGTCGGTGCCGCGAAGCGCGCTAGCGCGGCGTCCCAGGCTGCGTGCTCAGACTCGGTACTGGGCGCATGCTCGAATCCGATCAGGTTGAAGGTTGGGGTGCGCAGGGTCGCCGTTAGCTCCTGCCCCTCACGCACGATGGTGAGCTCACCCTCGCCGTGCACATGCCGCTCCCCGGCGCCTTGAGCTGCGGCGCAGGCGGCAGCCAGTGCCCCGATCGCCGCGGCTGTCCACCGCAAGGTACTGCCGCATGCCTTAGAGCTGCTACACCCAATGCTTGCGCGCGCGGGCTTGTGATGGCGATTCGACATCCCTGTAACTCTCCAAAAAGCCTATGGTGTTGCGCAAGGCGACGTTAGTACTAGCCAGTGGAATTGCAACATTATAACATCGCCGCTGTTACCAAGAGACCGTGAGTGCCCATGTCTAGTTCCCCCGCAGGCCAATCCGCGATCGACGGAGCAGCGGTTTGTTTGTCTGCCATCTGTCTCGTGCACTGTATCGCCCTGCCGCTGGTGCTCTCTGTCGCCCCCTGGCTCATCCCGAGCATGGTAGCGGATGAGCGCTTTCATCTGTGGGCGGTGATGCTGGCGCTGCCGATCTCGATCCTCGGTGTTTCGCGCGGTGTGTTGCAACATCGTCACGTCGGGGTTGCTGGCCTCGCCGGGCTGGGCCTGCTGGGATTGCTCGCCGGGGCCCTGTGGGCAGAGGGGAGATCCAGCGAGGTGCTCTTCAGCGTCTTTGGCGCCATCATCCTGGCTGGGGCGCATGTGCTCAACTGGCGGCTGCTCCGCGGCGCCCCGGCTGCGTAACTGCGCGGGGGGCGCTTGGGACGTTTGAACGCGTACTGTTACGCTGTCGGGTCCAGGCGTTTTCTCCGCGAGATCAGTCAGCGATGAGCAAGGCCACCCTCGACCGAATCGAAGCGTCATGTCTGGCGCGTGGCGTCCGATTCACGGCGCAGCGTCGCCGCGTGTTTCTGGCCCTGTGCGAAGCGGGAGGCCCTGTCGGCGCTTACGACATTATGCAGGCGCTCGATGAGAAGGCTGTCGACGGTGCCCCGAAGACGGCGCCACCCACCGTGTATCGGGCCTTGGAGTTCCTTCAAGCGCAAGGCTTCGTCCATCGTATCGCCTCAATCCAGGCGTTCGTCGCTTGCGCGGAGCCGGGGCACAAGCACTCTGGGCAGTTCTTGATCTGCCCGGATTGTGGTCGAGTGGATGAGCTGGACGACGAGCGTTTGGGCCGGTCGGTCGGTGAGGCTGCGGCGGCGCGCGGCTTCGCCTCGAATCGCCAGATCGAGGTCACCGCGCTTTGCGATGAGTGCCATGCGCAGGGCTGAGCGTTTACGCCGCACACCCATCGTTTGCCCCGGTGTCGGTGCGGGCAAGCTCACTTTCGGGTTGGCGCTGACCCGGCGGGCGCCGCACGTTCTCTAGGCAGCTATTAATTCTGCTCGGTCATGCTGGCGTCTGCCTGTGATCGGAGGCGACTTGTTTCGTCAGGCTTTGTGGAGCGCCACGTCCACCGTGCGCTGGCCTAGGCTGATCAGCGTGGGCCGTCTGTCAAAGCAGATCACGTGGCAGCCGGCGTGCCGTGGAGGCGGGTCCCGGCGCCACGGCACCAGACCCTGGTGCCGTGGTGCTTTAGGGCCGGCGCAGGCTGGTGGGGTCATGTCGGTGCTCCTAGGGGCGCGTTCTTCGACCCACCGGTCAGCTGCCGGCCTTGGGATGGCTGAGCAGAAAGCCCACCAGTTCCTCTGCGAAGTTCACCTCAAAGTCAGGGAAGTGATCCTGACCCAGCACCGTCCACAGCTCGGCGGCACCGCCTAGGCAATCGGTGTACTCCTGTACAAATGTGTCTCTGCCGGGGCGCGCCTGAACCAGGTCCAGGACAGGTCGGCGTAGTGTTGGCTGCAGGCTGCAACCGTTGATATCCACCCAGGTGAGTACGGTCTGGCGGGCAGCGGGATAACAGCCATTGCCGGGGATGCAACCGCCGTTATAGCGGATCACCTGGTCTGCGGTGCCGTGAACTTGCGCGACACTAACCGGCTCGCTAGGCAAACACTGATTGGGGTCTTCCCACTGCGCGCCGGCAAAGGTCGCGATCGCCGCGATCCGGTCGGCGTGGTCGCATGCCATGCGATGGGACATAAAACCACCGTTGGAGTAACCAACGACGTAAACGCGCAGATCATCTACTGGGTAGACATCGGCAATCGCCTCGATCAGGCCGCGCAGGTAACCGGAATCGTCTGGGTTGCGACGGAAGAGGTCACAGCAGGCATCCGTCGCGTTCCAAAAGCGTTGGCCAAAGAGATCTGCCTCGCCGTCGGGAGTGGCGACCATGAGCCCCTGGGTGTCGGTTTGAGGCAAGAGGTCGAACAACGCCTGCTGCTCATCGCCATCGTTGCCGTAGCCGTGCAGGCTCAGCACCAGGGGCAACGGGGTCACGCCGTCAAAAGCGGTGGGAAGTCGCAGGGCTACTAGGCCGCGCCCGGCGTCAATGAAGACATCACTCTGTGCGCGTGCTGACGGGACGAGCGCGAGGAGTGTTGCGCCAAGTACCACCGCGGGCAGCATTCGATGCCAGATGCTCGCCATCTTCCCTGAGGCAGCCCGTTCGCCGTCTAATCCGTTACCACCCATAATGTCGATCTCCCTTCAATCGCGTTTGCGAGCAGTCTACTGCAGTGGAGGGGAAATGACCCCGCACATCGCGTTTTGCGGACGAGACCACCACTGCCGTATTCATATTGGCTGTGTTGTCGTGGGACCAAGCCCGGAAGCGCGGCACCGTACATGTGAGTCGTCATCGGCGCAGTAGGATCTCAATTGACCGCCCAGGTGGCAGTCGCACCGCCCACGACACCCCTCCGTTCAGTGATGACAACCGGCACGTCGTCTATTTGCGTGAATCAGCTCGCGCCAATTGGCCGTGCCGCGCGCATGGGCAGGCGCGCTCGCCCCCTTATTGGGTTGCCAGAGAAGTTGACAGCCGCGCCGGTAGGCGAACTTCGCGGTCGCTCGGCCTCGGGATGGCGGTTGCCCAGGGGTGCGTGCCCCAAGCAGCCGAGCAGCCCGTCTCGTCAGAGTCGCTGCCCTGATCTGGCGCGCCCTACGCAAGCGCACGTCGCCCCCGGCCCGCGGCGCGCGTACAGGGAGAACAAACCGACACCGAACAAGCCAAGGGATGCCGGCTCCGCCGTGGCCGTCGCGCCGAAGACAAACCCGCCGCCGAACTCTTGTGCCTCGGTCACGTTGGTCGGCTCCGTCGCGAGAGACCAATCCAAGCCCAACAGCGCGCCTGTGGATCCCAGGTACCGCGCGTTGAAATCATCCTCTCGGGGGTTGGCGACCAGACTTATGCAGCGCTTTCCTTAGTGCTCCCGTCGCACCAGAATGAGGCCGGCGGCGAGATCGTCGGGCATTTTGTCTGGGTTGGGGCCCGCCCGCTGCGCGAGCGCCTCGAAGTCCGGACCGTACAGGGAGCTGAGCCCGGGCTCGTCCCGCATCAGCTGCGCATCGGCAAAGCCTGCCGCTACTGCGGCCGCCAGCCGCTCCATCGCGGCGGTGGCTTCACCTAGCGCTGCCAGGCCACATGCCTGATCGTACATCATGCGCGTCGTGTAGTAGTGCCGCCCCCCATGCACCCGACTGGATCGTTGCGCTGCTTGTGCGTAGAGCGGAACAGCGTCGGCGTGGCGGCCCTGCCTGGTGAGCGTAACAGCGAGGCGATACTGCGAGTGCACCACGAGTGGGTATCCTCACCGATCAGTGGTGGTAGGTCTATCGTAGCGGCGCGATACCACTCTTGTGCATCGGCGTGGCGCTCTTGCTCCAAATACACGTCCGCGAGACCAATGCCGGCCCTTATCGTGTTGGGATGCCCCTCACCAATGACCCGTCTTTGCAGCGCAAGCGCATCGACATAAGCGCTCAGCGCCTTGTCCGCGCGACCCAGGTGATGATAAGCCGCGGTGAGATTTAGCCATGTCGTGATCGTCTGCGGGTGCTCGTCCCCCTGTACCCGCCGGCGCTCGGAGAGGGTTTCCTGCAGCAGAGGTTCCGCTTCACTGACCCGTCCTTGCTGAATCAGCGTGGCCGCCACGTTGGCCTTGGCGCTCAGGGTGGAGGGATGGTCGACCCCGGCCGCGCGCCCATACCCCGCCAACGCCCGATCGAAGTAGGCCTGCGCTTCCGTTAACTCACCCTGCCTTGCATAGACAATCGCCACGATGGAGAGGACGTCCAGTGTGAGCGGATGGTCCTCGCCCACGACACGCTGCAGTCCGGTCAAGGCCTCGAGAGGGAGCGGTCTCGCCTCTTCCAGTCGACCCCGACGGGCAAGCAGCACGGCAAGGTTGCGCTTGCTAGTGAGCGTTTCCTTCGCCTCAACGCCCAGCAGGCGTTCGAACCCTGCCACTACCCGCAGCAGAATCTCCTCTCCCTCATCGTACTGACCCGCGCGACTCAGCAGGGCCGCCAGCGCGCGCTCCGCGCGCAGTGTTTCCAGATGCTCGTTTCCGAGTTGAGCGCGAAGTATCCGCACGGATTGGCGTAATAGCGACTCCGCCTCCCTGCTGTTGCCGTCGCGATGGTACAGCGAACCGAGGGCATTCTGTGCCCTTGCCGTTTCCACGTGCTCATCACCATACAGTTGGTGATTCAGGGCGACGGCCTGCTCGGAAATCTCTCTGCCTCTGCAAACAAGTCGGTGAGGAAGTCGGCCACGATGTCCTTCGCAGCGGCCTCCTGGTTCGCGCGGTCTCGCTGCGCGGCGATACGACCTGCTTGCAGCGTCATGCTCACGGCGAAGGTCATCAGCGTGGCGAGCGCGAGCGTGGCCGCCGCCACCGGCGCGGTGCCTGCGTACGATGCGCCGCGCTAGGTACGGCCACTCCGGCGCGCGTGCTTCGATCGGCTTGTGTTGCGGATGCCGTTCGATGTCCTTCGCCAAATCGCGTACCTAGCCGTACCTTTGCTGTCGCTCGTACGCCATGGCTTTACGCACGATGGCGTCGAGGTCGCCGGCGATCGTCCGTTGCAGGGTGATCGGCGAGATTTGCCGGTGCGCGGCAACCTGCTTCAGGCGCACCTCATCCTGACCAGCTAGCCACTGCGCGGGGCCGATGCTACGCCCGCTACGCAGGCGCTCGAACAACGCGCCAAGAGATGGATCCGGTAGAAACGGAAGATCGCCGGTAAGTAGTTCGCGCAACAGCAAGCCGAGCGAGTAGATGTCGCTGCGCGTATCGAGATCAACGTTACCGTCGGCTCCGAGTGCTTCGGGGCTCATGAACGTTGGCGAGCCTGCGACAGAGGCATCCGCTACGCCGCCGCCGCTGGTCGCAGTGAAACTGCGCGCGATGCCGAAGTCGATCACCTTGACCGCTGGCTGCTCGTCCACCAGTGTGACGAGAATGCTCCCGGGTTTGATGTCCCGATGCAGCAGCCCCCGTTGATGAGCGTGAGCGATGCCAGAACACACCTGGCCAAACAGCGGCAGGCGTTGCTCGATCGTGGCATTGATTTGATCACACCACTGGATGATGTTCGTTGCGTCGGCCACGAGTTCCATCACCACGAAGGGCGTGCCTGTGGATGTTGTGCCGCTGTCGTAGGGCGTCGCGATGTTCACGTGTTGCATGCTCGCCAACGCCTACGCTTCCACGGCGAAGCGGGCGCGGTCGGGCTCGGACTCGAAAGCGTGGGTTACCTTCAGCGCCACCCGCCGATGCACCGGTTCAGTTTGCTCCGCCAGGTAGACGCTGCCCATGCCGCCGCTCCCCAGGTGACACAGAATCCGGTAGCGACCGGTCTTGTCGGGAATTGGCGTCGTCGAGGCACCCTGCTCCGCACCGACGTCCGACCACTCGTTGGACGCGGGTTCAGCCATAAACCCCCTGTTGCTCTATGCGCTTGTCTGCAGTCAGCAGTGCCTTGACACGATCGATCAAGTGGGGCGTTTCAGTCTCAATTGATCTGAGTCGCTCTGCGCGCAACTCGCCGCTGCAAGCGAGTAGGTCTTCAACGAGTGATTCCACCCTTTCGTAGTCTTGTTCTGATGTTCTCGCCATCTGCTGCGAACCGTCCCGGGTTCTAAGGTGCTACTCCGTACAGACACTGAGCAGCTGGGTGTAGCGGCACGAAGCGAGAGCATGGTGCTCGCGTTGGGCCGCCGACAGATGAGAGGTATCGACTGAAGGAGACTGAGAAGTGGAACCGAGGGCTTCTGCGTGCCAACGGACTTCTTTCTGAGGCCTCAGCCGTTTGGCCCACGCCGAGTTCGACCGCAAAGGGGGGTGACGGTAGCGTTCACCGTCGCGGCAACCGGCCTACACGACAGTAGCAGGACGTCTGGGTGGATTAGACGATAGGCGACACCGGGGACGGGCCCCGATGCCGCCTAATTTTCCGCTTGCTTAGAAGGTAGTGCTGGTCACGTTACTCAGCTCACAGGAGCGCAGATCGAGCGCCTGGAAGTTGAGGGTGAGGCCGTTGGCACCGGCGCCGATGTT